>NZ_JAPMOU010000001.1:300000-378262 GCF_028858535.1 Spartinivicinus poritis | reverse complement strand
TCTTGGGAGATCAAATACATCCCTTGGAACCAAGTCTTTAATGGTAATTTGGTTGATTCAAAGATAGTACCTGCAGTTACAGATGTTTGCTGGTGACATTTATGGCACTGCTGAAGCTTTCTAGTAGTGAGTTGACAGCATTTATTGTATCCACAATTGGGACACTGAAAACCTTCTGGCCATCGCAATTTGTATAAGGTATTAAAGCATTGTTCTTCTGTACCATACTGTTTGAGAAACTCGTTTAAACTCAGGCCTTTTTGAAATTGAACTTTGTTGATAGCCATTATTTATACCTTCTCAATCAAATTGCCATACTGTTCAAATATACAGCAGCTAATGGCTTAGGTATAGTGATAATTAGGTTTATTTTTGCTTTTGTTCACTAAAGAGAAAAGTGAAGTGGGATGTAGGGAGTAAATAGTGAACTTACTGGGTACCATAGTTTGTATTTTCGCATGCACAGCGCTCTGGTCTTTGGCTGATGCAGAGATAGAGTCAACTTTATACTATACCTTGTTGGTGTTTATTCAGGCTTTTATTGGTTTTTGTATTGTTTCTATACAAATTCTTCATGATAGAGTAAAAAAGCTTGAAAAGGCTATCATTAAAAATAATTAACTATTAATAGGCTGTAGTTTTCTATGTTAAGAATTTTAGTTTGTTTTTATATTGTTTTATCTGCTTTTTCACAGCCATTAGTTGCAACTGAAAGCGAAGAATATGATTGTCCAGATCTTTCTTGTCAAGCAGCCAGATTCTTATTGCCAGAAGAAGAGTTTAAATGTGCTAGTTTAATGTATAAATATTATAATCTCAGAGTCGAAGCTGCTGAGCTTTGGGAAAATGGTCAGTGTGATGAGGCGGTTAAATTTACTAATAACTTGCTTAATAATCCTGATCGATATGAAGTACCTAGTCATTGTAAGACTAGAAGTCAGAAGGCTGATGAAATTAATCAACGGCACAAAGCAGATTTAGAGCGGTTCGTAAAGGCTGTTAAGCAGGACTCAAGCGGCCACTGTAAAAACTAATGCAATACATGAAATGTATATTAACGGTTATAAAAAGAGCGGCTATTGGTTTGCTTGTTGGCTTTGTTTATTATTGGGAACCAGTATCACGCTACTTATAGTATTTAACTAGCTCTACTCTGATAATAAATATAGGGGGTACCTGATAAGTGTCTGGAAAGATTTCGTTATGGAAGTTAGTCCTTTAACATTAGAACTATCGATAGGCGGAAGTTTTCTTTTTACTGGGTTTGTACTGAGAAAGTATGGTTTGCGTAGAGTAGTTAGTGATACTATTTAAACAGTAGTAATGAAAAGGTAAAGCTCGTTAAGAATGCAAGGCTTGATTTGTCGATTATTATTCTGGTCTCTTTTTGGGGCTTTTATTGGCTTATTTATAGGTGGTAAAAGTGCTTATGGCGAGGTGAATATTTATGTTGTATATGCGATAACAGGTGCTGTTATTGGAAGTATATTTGGGCAGCTTTTTTATAACCTTGGTAAAAGGGATTATTAGTGATGGCTTGTCGGGGAAGTTGCGATAGTTAATGAAAATAGGTAATTTCAGGTTATTGAAAGCATGGTTAAGCACGTCAAGAAAAAATATAGCTTATCATTTGCTAACAGGTTTTGTGTTATTAATTTTTTTGATGGCTTTTGCTGATAAGATATCAATTAAAGAGTCTACTATTGAAGTGGTTATACAAGGAGTTTCTTATAAAAATACCTGGTTAGGTAATCAGAGGTATGTTTCCTTTGTGACAAAAGAGGGAAGTATAGGAACTGTATATCCACCTGAAGGTGTTGTTTATCAGCAGGGTGATGTTATTAAGGTTGATGTTGCAAAATCAGTTATTTTTAATAGAAAGCGCTATGGGCTATCGCAATGACTAAAGCAGAGTTGATTGAACTGGTAAGTAAAATAACTCACTGATTATTGCAAAGGCTAACAGATATGGTGTAACAGGGTGTTCTGTAGCTGCGATAGGGATATCGCTTTAGCTCTTGATGGGCCAGGGATGGCACTTCAAGAGCGGCGGAAGAATATCCTGTTATTCCATATCGGACACTAGACTTATTTTCAACACCCGCGATGGGGAGTAGAAGCTAAACTAAACAACAAGCAGCTATGCTAAACAATAAATGAAAGCCAGTAATCAGGGTACAATCTGTAACTCTAAAACTGACTAAAATCCGCTGGTCGTTTTTGCAAAAAGGCTTTCATGGCTTCGGCTGCTTCTGGTGAGCTGAGTCGTTTAATAAATTCAGCACCTTCTTGTTTCATTACTTCAATTAGCTTTTCTTTGATAGGTTGCTTCAACAGTCGTTTACTGAGTTGCACGGCGCCAGGGGCTAGTGCTGCTAATTGATTGGCTTGGTCTACTGCGTGGTCAACTAATTGGTCTGAAGGGACTTGGGCGCTGGCAATGCCTAGGCTAACAGCTTCTTCTGAGCCAAATTTTTTGCTGGTCAGCAATAGCTCTGCTGCTTTTCGTTGCCCTACTAGTCTTGGTAATAGCCAGGTTGCTCCACCTTCTGGGCATAACGCTAATTTCACAAAGGGCATTTGTAGTTGGGCACTGTCACCAACATAAACAAAGTCACAATGCAGCAGCATGGTGGTACCAATTCCTACCGCAGGGCCGTCAACGGCGGCAATCAATGGCTTTTCTAGCTCTACTAGGGCTTCTAAAAAGTGGAAAACAGGGCTGTTAGTGCCAGTTGGTGGATGCTGCATAAAGTCATGAATGTCATTGCCGCTGGTGAAGCAGCTGGGGTGCCCTTCAATAACCACAACCAGTATCTCACTGTTTTGATTAGCATTAACCAATGCCTCTGCCATAGTGCTGTACATTTGGTTGGTTAGCGCATTCTTTTTGTCGGGGCGATTGATTTTTAACCGAAGGACACGATCTTGCTGGTTAACTATTACTAAATCAGGCACGTTGCTTGCTCCTCTTGTACACCGGCAATCTATTACACCGATATTCATCTATTTATAATAGACTATATTAAACGTTTGTTTGAAATTAGGCTAGGTTCTGTGTCGTGTCAATAGTTTGAAGATTTGGTCGCTAATTGATCAATAGGCACTAGTTGGTGTTGAAAATAATGGAATCGCGCATCCGAAAAAAGAATTCAGTGAATAAAAAACACTAATCATAAATTCGATAGAAATAAGCAACTATTTATGATTGACTGGCCACAAGTAAACAACTGAAGTATGTTTTTTATGGCGAATTTTAATACACATATTAATGTAGCGGCGACTTGTGGCGGTGTTGTAGCGATTGCGGGTTTAGGTGAAGGTATTTTAAGTGTTTCACAAGCGTTGATTGCTTGGGTATTAATTTCGGTTGGTGGAATTTTGCCTGATGTAGATTCTGATCATGCCAAGCCAGTAAAAGCCCTGTTTACTGCGTTGGCTGCAGGCGCTGTTATTTTGGTTGTGACTCATATGCAACCTATGCCGCCAACTCCTATCTTGTTAGTGGTGGGGATATCGGTTTATTTAGTGGTGCGGATATTGGGCTATAAAGTATTTGCTCAATTTAGTGCCCATCGTGGTATTTACCATTCGTTGTTGGCTGGAGCCTTATTTATGGCAGCAACAATTGTCTTATGTCACCAGGTATTGGCGACAAATGCGGTATTGGCTTGGGGTTGTGGGGTTGCAGTTGCCCTAGGGTTTTTGATTCATTTAATTTTAGATGAAATCTACAGTGTCGATTTGGTTGGAGCTAGAATAAAGCGTTCATTTGGTACAGCAATTAAGCCGATTGACTTTAGAAACCCACTTAACTCATTAGTGATGGGTGGCATTGTTGTAGGACTATTTTTTCTGGCACCATCGCCAGAGCCATTTGCTAAATGGTTTAGTAGCCAGTGGCTAGGCCGCCTCATATAAAAAATATGAGATATTACGGTTGTAGAGGTCCATGTGAAATAAAAGGCATCATTTGAAGCTGGTTATTTGCATGTGCCTTTTTAGTTAAATATTGACTGGCCGCCTTAATCATACTGGCAAGGCCAGTTAGATAAATATGTTGATATGTTAGTTGTGGGATTTGTTCTATCACTTCAATTAAACCATTGGCTGACTGGTCAATGACTTGCTGATAATTAAACTGAGGAAATTGACTTGCCAGCTCATTTAAAGCCGTTTGCCAATATAACTCTTGAGCATTTGAAACCCAATGAATAAGTCTAATATTACCTCGATAGCCTGTTTCAAGTTTGTCTTTTGCAATAAATAAGGCACAACCCAAGCCGGCTTCTGCGGCAATCAATAACATTGGCTGCTGGCTGGACGTTTCTGCTAGATGATAGTTACCCTGTAAATCACTTATGAATAATGGATCCCCTGATTTGGCATCATCATGCACCCAACGGCTAAACTCACCACCGACCACCCGCTGTACATGAAATTTTAGTTGAGTAGGCTCAGAATTATTAGCCAGCACATAAGGCCGAGCGAGGGTTTGCCCTAACCATAAAGTAAGGTGCTGGCCAGGTTGGAAACGAACCGGACGAAGGGTCACCAGTGTTAACTCTTTAATAGTGGGTGTTAGTGAAGAGGTATGGCTAACAATGGCTTGCTGTTGCTCTTGTTGGCGGTTGATTAAAGTGACGCTGATATCCTGGGTTGGGTAGCACTGACAGGCAAGAAATAACTGTTTTGATAATTGCGCTTCGGTTAACCCGGCTTGAGAGGGAGGTGGCGGATTGCCACTGGTTATTTTCATTAAGCAAGAGTGGCAAACCCCTGCCCAGCAGGAATTGGGTACTTTGACACCTGCTTCTAATAAAGTTTCAAGCACGCTTTTGTGTCCTTTTACAGGGATGCATGCTTTTTCATAGTGAATGCTAGCCATCAGTTACTATACCCTTGGCTAAACCTGCCTTAATTGGTTACTTTTTCCACTATCTATAGAGTAGTGTACCTGAGTTTTACTGTGTTAATCTTATGTTTTTAATTTAGGGCATCTCTAATAATTGTTTTTTGCTTGTGGCCTTGTTGTAGAAGTACCCTTTAGAATCTGTTGAACTGCACTCAACAGCGCTAAACCACTGCTATACTCAAAATGTGGGGTATCTTCAAGTTGTCATAACTTAGCAGTAAATGCAAGCAGTTGGTTAAATATGTTGAATAAAGCCATATTGATTTCTTTTTTTATTACCTCCAGTGTGGGGGCAGTTTTCATTTTCGGTAAACCTATTTGGCACCCCTACTATATGAAGTTGGTAGGTGCACGAACGGTTAAGGATGTGATTGATCACTATCAGGAAGATAGCCAAAGCCGCCTAAAACCTTATTTGGATCAAGCGGGTTTCAAGCAGCTGCCAACAGCCTTAACCATGCTAGGGATTAAAGATGAAAAAAAGCTTGAACTTTGGGGGCAAAATCATGCTGGTACATGGGTATTTATTCGCAGTTTTCCAGTATTAGCTGCCAGCGGCAAGTCAGGCCCAAAATTAAGAGAGGGAGATAAGCAAGTACCTGAAGGGATTTATAAAATAATAGGCTTCAACCCTAATAGCAGTTATCACCTTTCCATGAAGCTTAACTACCCCAATGCATTTGACTTAAAATATGCCAAACTTGAAGGCAGGCACCAGCCTGGTACCAATATCTTTATTCATGGTAAGGCTGCTTCAATTGGTTGTCTAGCGATAGGGGATAGGGCAATAGAAGAGTTATTTGTATTATCCGCTTTAGTAGGTAAAGAAAATATTCAAGTGGTGATTGCGCCTTCAGACCCTAGAAAAAAACGATTGAAAGCCAATAGACCGCTGCCCTGGTGGACAAATAAATTATATCAGCAAATCAGTGCGGCATTTCAGCCATACTCGCATCAAAAGTACAATTTAACCCAAATATTCTGAGGGTATTTTTAGAAAATCAAATCTAAAAACCTAGCCTGTTCCGCCAGCTGTTCTTGCAGAAAATGAATCAGTCGGCGACACCGTTCAGGTAATATCTGTCGCAGGGGGTATACGACATAAAGTGCACCAACAGGTATTGTATATTCAGTGAGCAACGATACTAGCCGTTTAGCGGTAATATCAGCTTGTACTTCCCAAATGGATTTTTGTGCGATGCCTGCGCCTGCCACTGCCCATTGCCTTAAAATTTCGCCATCATTGGTGTGGCGGTAACCCATGATCGGAATTTCAAAAATATTATCGGCAAGGGAGAAGCGCCAGTGTTGCATATGATTAAGCACTAAACACTGGTGATTAGTTAAATCATAAGGGGTTTGAGGGCTTCCATGATTTTCAATATAAGCCGGTGAGGCACAGATAATTTGTTGGTTAGGTGCTATTTTCAGTGCTCTTAGACGGCTATCACTTTGCGGGCCAATAGAAATAATTAAATCAACATTTGACCAATTAATGTTTCCAATAGGGTCACTGGTCAGCAGTTCCACGGATATTTCTGAGTGCAAATTAGCAAACTGTTCTAATAATGGACATATGCACTGACGCCCAATATCAGCGGGTGCGCTGATACTAATATTGCCAATTAAATCGGTGGGTTGATGGGCTAAATGCTGCTCAAGTATTTCAAGCTCTGCTAGGATTCGTTGGCTGCTTTCCAGCACTCGTTCACCAACAGTAGTGAATTGTAATGTAGTGGCGCCTGGCTCCTGTAATTGTAAATGGAGGGTATTTTCCAGCTGCTTAATTGCCTCAATAACGCCATTGTTTTTTTCTGTCAGACTGCTCCCCACAACAAACCCGTTTTCTTGGATGATTTTTGCCAGGTTAACCATCTCTATCAGGTTGAGTTGTAAGTGGTTTGGCATGATGCTTAACCCTATCGTGCAATCTTTGATAATTAGACAGCAAGTCATTATTAGAGGTGCCCTTAAGGTGCTTATGAGGGCTTTAACCTTTTTGCTAAGAAACTGTTAGAATAGCGGCCGCTAAGTGGAAGCTGTCACGAAAAGGTATCCGCCAGCTTTTGCGGCAGCTTCCAAGGGAAGAGAGATCTTCCCCAAGTTAAAACAAAATTAATTGCCTGATCCGTAGATAGCTGTTGTAGAGGAGCTCTAGCCCCCATGACTGTAATTCGCCAAGATGATTTTATTGACAGCATGGCTGATGCCTTGCAGTTTATTTCTTACTACCACCCCATTGACTTTATTCAAGCTGTACATGAAGCCTATCAAAAAGAAGAATCTCAAGCGGCTAAAGATGCGATGGCGCAAATTCTGATTAACTCCAGAATGTGTGCCGAAGGTAAACGCCCCATTTGCCAGGATACCGGCATCGTCACGGTGTTTTTAAAAATAGGGATGAATGTCCAGTGGGATGCCAAGTTAAGCGTTGAAGATATGGTGAATGAAGGGGTTCGTCGGGCATACACTCACCCTGACAACGTATTGCGTGCTTCTATTCTGGCAGACCCAGCAGGTAAACGAGCGAATACCAAAGATAACACCCCTGCGGTAATTCATATGCAAGTGGTGCCAGGCGATACGGTAGAAGTGCATGTGGCAGCAAAAGGCGGTGGCTCTGAAAATAAAACCAAAATGGTGATGTTAAACCCAAGCGACAGTATTGTTGATTGGGTGGTGAAAACCGTACCTACCATGGGTGCCGGCTGGTGTCCGCCAGGTATGCTAGGTATTGGTATCGGTGGTACAGCAGAAAAAGCGGCTGTATTAGCTAAAGAGTCTTTAATGGACCCTATTGATATTTATGAGCTGCGTGAAAGAGGCCCACAAAATCGGGTGGAAGAACTGCGCCTGGAAATTATGGATGCGGTTAATAAGCTAGGTATTGGTGCCCAAGGGCTAGGCGGCTTAACCACAGTATTGGATGTTAAAATTAAAGATTACCCCACTCATGCAGCGTCGTTGCCTATTTGTATGATTCCTAACTGTGCTGCTACTCGTCATGCGCACTTTGAACTGAAAGGTGATGGCCCAGCCCTACAAACACCACCCAGTATAGATAACTGGCCAGATATTACCTGGGATGTAGGCCCAAATGCCCGTCGGGTTGATTTAAACAATATTACGCCTGAAGAAGTACAAAGCTGGCAACCAGGCGAAACCGTGCTGCTGTCTGGCAAAATGCTCACTGGCCGGGATGCTGCTCATAAGAAAATGGTAGAAATGATTGCTAATGGTGAGCAGCTGCCAGTTGATTTAAAAAACCGTTTTATTTATTACGTTGGCCCAGTAGACCCTGTGCGTGAAGAAGTGGTCGGCCCAGCAGGCCCTACTACCTCAACGAGAATGGATAAATTTACCCATACCATGCTGGAAACCACTGGTTTGTTAGGGATGATTGGTAAAGCCGAGCGTGGCCAAGTGGCTATTGATGCCATAAAACAGTTTGGTGCTGTTTATTTAATGGCTGTGGGTGGTGCGGCTTATTTGGTATCAAAAGCGGTTAAAGAAGCTAAAGTAGTCGCCTTTCCTGAGTTAGGTATGGAAGCTATTTACGAGTTTGATGTGCAGGATATGCCGGTAACCGTAGCGGTTGATAGTAAAGGGACGTCAGTACATCAAACGGGACCACAAGAATGGCAGGCGAAAATTATGCAAGCTGAGCCAGTGGAAGTTCAGTAATACGCTTTAATCCTTGTTGAGGCTGTAGCAAAAGGTCATAAGTGCCGTAGTTTTGCGTCAGCCTCACAATTCTGCTTCTTTTTCTTTGCTCCTTCTTACCCTGACAAATAACACCGCATCATCCACCGCTTTTCTTACTTTTGACTCCATTTCAACCCGTTCATTGGGCGACAGGTAATAGGCCATATCAATATCATAATGAATATACCGTGGCGGTAGATGGTTTAATGCTACGCAAGCAATATCAGGTAAATATTCGGTAAGTGTTGGATCGCGCTGGTATTTCTCGAAAATATAATCCACTACCAAATGTTCATAATAATTATGGAATTCTTCTTGTAAGGCCATTATGAGTAAACCTTTATGGGCTACGGCGCTTTAAACATATAGAGTAGGCGTTCCATGAGAAGAGACGCTATCACAAGTGTAGCTCATACAGTGACATGTCACTGATGAATCCCATATTGGGCTAATATTTTTTGATATTGGCCAGTTCGTTTGAGTTGATTAAGTGTTTTTTGCCAGCGCTGGCTATTAAAAATAGATTAAGCAAAAAAACGGTAAGCAGAGATGTGTATAGATGACTAGCAGGCTGCATTGTTGACTCTATTTGATGAAGACCAACCTGCTAGTAATTTTAGTTAACAGATGCCTATTTGCATTATTAGGCTTCCTCAGTAGTTACCTCCCTCATTGGGTTATTTGGATGCTGCGTCCAGTTTAAATAGGGCTGATTGACTGGTTGCGGTTCCATGGTAATGCAGTCAGTCACTGGGCAGGTGATTTGGCATAAATTACAGCCTACACAGTTTTCATCAATCACTTCATAAACCCGTTGGTGGTTATGTTCAGCGGCTTTAATTGCCTGGTGAGAAGTATCCTCACAAGAGGCGAAACAACGGCCACAACCAATGCATAAATCAGGGTCGATTCTAGCTAGGGTTTTATAATTTAGGTCTAAATATTTCCAATCAGTTAAGTTAGGAATAGCCTTACCAACAAAGTCATTAAGGGTTTTAAATCCTTTGCTGGCCATCCACTGACTTAATCCATCGGTGAGCTCATCAATGATATTAAAGCCATAAATCATGGCTGCAGTGCAAACCTGTACGTTACCAGCCCCTAACACCATAAACTCGGCGGCATCACGCCAGGTTGTAATACCGCCAATACCTGAAATCGGTAGTCCATGGGTGGCAGGGTTTCTTGCTATTTGTCCTACCATATTTAACGCTATTGGTTTAACGGCGGGGCCGCAGTAACCGCCACTGGTTACTTTACCACCTACAGCTGGAGCACCCACCATGGTATCCAGGTCAATAGAGGTGATGGAATTAATGGTGTTGATCAATGAAACCGCATCGGCACCACCTTTTTTAGCTGCCGTGGCTGGGTGCAAAATGTTACTGATATTGGGAGTGAGTTTGACAATAACGGGTAGAGATGAATAATGCTTACACCAGTTGGCGACCATTTCTACATACTCAGGCACTTGCCCAACCGCTGAGCCCATGCCCCGTTCTGGCATGCCATGGGGACAGCCAAAATTTAACTCTATAGCATCCGCGCCGGTATCCTCCACCTGCCGTAAAATATTACGCCAGGAATCTTCATTACAAGGCACCATTAATGAAACCACCATGGCTCGGTCTGGCCAGTTACGTTTTACTTCGCGAATTTCTTGTAAATTAACGGCTAACGGGCGGTCTGAGATTAATTCAATATTATTAATCCCAATTAAGTTGCCATACATATCATGATGAGGCGAATAGCGCGAAGAAACATTCACCGGGTGTGGATCTTCACCCAGGGTTTTCCAGACAACCCCACCCCAGCCGGCTTCAAAAGCACGATTCACATTGTACGCTTTATCTGTAGGAGGGGCGGATGCTAACCAAAACGGATTGGGGGATTTTACGCCAATAAAATCACTGGTTAAATCGGTCATTACTCTTCCTCCTTGGCTATTAAAAACTGATGAATAGCCTGAGCTGCTTGTTTTCCTTGTTGTACAGCAGTTACCGTTAAATCTTCGCCAGGGTTAATACAATCACCACCTGCAAATACTTTATCCAGAGAGGTCTGGTAATTATTAAGTATTTTTATTTTTCCCTGTTCATGTTCTACATAGAGTTGAGCATCATGGCTAAATGCCGTATCTGCTAACGATTGGCCAATAGCTTTAAAAATGTAGTCGGTGGGTACAATTAAAAATTCACCATTACCTTGTAATTTACCCTTAGTGAGTTGGGTGTGCTCAAGTTCAATGGCGAGCAGTTGCTTTTTATCAGTAATAATTTTGACGGGTTTAACCCAGGGTATGATTTTAATACCATGCAATAGGGCTAAATGTTGTTCTTTTTCGGTTGCGCCCATTTGTTCTCGACCACGACGATAAGCTACGGTTACTTCTTTTGCCCCGAGTTTTTTTAACTGTACAGCAATATCAATAGCAGTATTACCTCCGCCAATAACCAAGGCGGTTTTATTCGTGGGGAGTACCTTTAGATTTTGTTGGCGTATTTGTTCTATATATTCAATTGCATCAATGACTTGGGGGTGATCTTCCCCTTCAAGTCCTAATTGACGGCTATTCGCTAAACCTATCGCTAAAAAAACAGCATCATAGCTTTCCTGTAATTCATTAAGGTGAAAATCAACACCTAACGTTAAGTTGGTATGCAGTTTAATACCGCCAATCGCAAGAATTTTATCAACTTCTTGTTGAGCATAATCATTAATTAACTTATAGGCTGCAATACCATATTCATTAAGGCCGCCGGGTTTTGCTTTGGCTTCAAATAAATCGATAGTGTGCCCGTGCTGAGCAAGTTGATGAGCACAAGCTAAACCCGCAGGGCCAGCTCCAACCACAGCAATTTGTTTATTGGTCGCTGGTTTCCGATTAAAAGGGTAGGGTGCGCCTGCTAAGCTATCAACGGCATAACGCTGTAATAAACCAATTTGTATAGGCTGACACTCAGGTTCTTTATTTCTGACACAAGCCTGTTGGCAGAGGGTTTCAGTAGGGCAAACCCGAGCACAACTGCCGCCTAAGATATTATCTTGTAAAATGGTTTTGGCTGCACCAATTGGGTTGTTCGCGCTAATTTTGCGAATAAAGCTGGGAATATTAATTCCCGTTGGACATGCATCAATACAGGGTGCATCATAACAAAATAAACACCGAGCTGATTCGACTTGTGCTTCTAGAGTGGATAAAGGTGGATGAAGGTCATCAAAATGATAACTATTATTAATTTCATCAACGTCCACTTCAGCTAAATTAATTTTCTCTTGCATAATTAAATAGACTAATCACAATTTAAAATTTTCTGTTTATATTTTTAGCCCCCTCTCCCTCTGGGAGAGGGCTCACAAAAGTTGTTCCCCCCTTTAATAAAGGGGGGCTAGGGGGGATTTAAAGTGATCGTATTTTTTGAGCTATCTCCGCTTTATTTGCTTGTAAAAATCCCCCTCAATCCCCCTTTTTCAAAGGGGGAAGCCAGATTGTGCCATAACTCTAACCCACCTGTTTCTTGCAGCAGTTCCAGAATACCCTATTACTTCATATTTATTCTCCAGAACCCTTTTGCGACGGCCATCCATGGAGGATAAGGAATAGGTTTTGAGTCCTTTTGCGACACCCTCAAAAAGGGAGCAGGGGGGATTTAAAGTGATCGTGTTTTTTGAGCCATCTCCGTTTTATTTGTATATAAAAATCCCCCTCAATCCCCCTTTTTCAAAGGGGGAGGTGTATTGCGTAGTAGTCTTATCCCCTATTTATTAAGCCCATCAAGAGCGGAGGAATAATGAGCTGTTATTCCATATCGAACACTACACTTATTATTTGCTACTAACGTTTAATAGCAAAAGGCGCGTTATACTCTGCTTGCTTAGTTAACGTCTCATAAATACCTGGATAGGGTGGTCTGTTAATGTAACGACCAGTACCTGGTTTGGTAAATAATTTACCCTCACTCCAAGCTAATTTACCTCCTTGAATCGTATGGTTAGGAATACCTTTAACCGTTTTTCCTTCGAAAATATTAAAATCAATTCGCTGGTGATGGGTTTTTGCAGAAATAGTGCGGGTGCCAGCAGGGTCCCATACGACTAAATCAGCATCAGCACCGACTTTTATACAGCCTTTACGTGGGAATAGATTAAAAATTTTTGCCGTATTAGTAGAGGTGAGTGCAACAAAGTCATGTTTAGATAATTTGCCAGTATTTACTCCTTCATGCCAGAGTACTGCCATCCTGTCTTCTATTCCTGCAGTACCGTTAGGAATTTTAGTGAAGTCACCTTTACCCATGGCTTTCTGTTCATTGCAAAAACAGCAATGATCGGTTGCAGTGGTTTGTAAATGACCCGCTTGTAATCCATGCCATAAAGCTTGTTGGTGATGTTTAGGACGGAAGGGGGGGCTCATCACATAACCAGCTGCTTGTTGCCACTCGGGATGCAGGTAAACACTATCATCAATTAATAAATGGCCGGTAAGACACTCGCCGTATATTTGAAAACCATGATCACGCGCATAGCGAATTTCATCAACCGCATCTTGAGTCGAAACGTGCACTAAATAAAGTGGGGCTCCTAAGGTTTGAGCGATCCTGATGGCACGGCTGGCAGCTTCTCCTTCCACTTGAGAGGGGCGAGAAAGAGGGTGGCCTTCAGGCCCAGTGATGCCTTTTTCTATCAGTTGTTGTTGTAAATGATAAACCAACTCACCGTTTTCAGCATGAACGGTTGGAATAGCGCCGAGTTCTAAACAGCGAGAAAAGCTGGCAACTAATATATCATCTGTTGCCATAATGGCATTTTTATAGGCCATAAAATGTTTAAAGCTGTTAACACCATACTCTTTGACTAAGGTTTCCATGTCTTGGTAAACAGAGTCATCCCACCAGGTGATAGCCACATGAAAGGAGTAATCAGCGGTGGCTTTCGCAGCCCATTCACGCCAAATGTGGTATGCCTCTAATAACGATTGTTTGGGGTTAGGGATAACAAAGTCAATAATCATGGTTGTCCCGCCAGCGAGTCCGGCAGCAGTGCCGGTATAAAAGTCTTCGCTAGCGACTGTACCCATAAAAGGTAGTTGCATATGGGTGTGAGGGTCGATGCCGCCTGGCATTACTAATTGACCGTCAGCATCTATTTTTTGGGTATGAACAGGTACATCCAGTTGTTGGCCAATGGCTGAAATTTTTCCATCATCACCACAGTAAATATCTGCTTGATAGGATTCTTCGTGGGTAACAATAGTGCCATTTTTTATTAGTAGAGACATACTAACCCCTTATATATAGTTTTAATAGTTACTCGCCTTTTGTCAGTATCTCATAAGCCTCTGGTCGTCTATCTCGGAAAAACTGCCATTGATTGCGAACTTCCCTAACCAGCTCTAAATTCAAGTCGCAGATTAATAGCTCATCTTTATCCTCACTGGCTTGGGCTTCAATTTCACCACGAGGGTTTACAAAATAAGAGGAGCCATAAAAAGTGCCAATATCCCATGGTGCCTCATTACCAATTCGGTTAATCGCCGCAATATAACAACCATTAGCAACAGCCGCTGCTGGCTGTTCCAATTCCCATAAATATTTAGATAAACCTGCCACGGTAGCGGAAGGGTTGAAAATAATCTCTGCCCCGTGTAGCGCTAATGCCCGCCAACCTTCTGGAAAGTGACGATCATAACAAATATAAACACCAATTTTGCCGTATTGGGTTTCAAATACAGGCCAATTAGACTGCCCTGGCTTAAAAAAGAATTTTTCCCAAAAACCAGCTACTTGCGGGATATGGGTTTTACGGTATTTTCCTAAGTATTCACCATTAGCATCAATCACCGCTGCAGTATTATAGTAAACACCAGGGATGTCTTCTTCATAAATAGGGGCAATAATGACCATTTGATGTTTTTTAGCATATTGTTTTAATAGCTGAATCGTTGGGCCATCTGGAACCCTCTCCGCAGCGCCATACCATTTAGTATCTTGACTAGGGCAAAAATAAGGTTGATTGAATACCTCTTGCATACAGAGAATTTGTACGCCTTTTTCCCCTGCTTGATCAATTAATTGAATATGAGCTTCATTCATTAAGTCACGGATTGTTTCGGGAGATTCGTTAGTATCCGCTTTTAAGCCCATTTGAATTAGGCCGGCCTTCACTTTATTCATAAATTTCCTTATATACCCTTCACGAATGATTTCTAGGTTTTGTTATCTTCAATCCTAATCACTAAGGATGGTGTGAATGCAGTTAATGCATGGAGCATTTAACTGTCACCCCAATCACCTATTATTATAGGCTCATGGGGCCTCGTCTCTCGATGGCCGCACCTAAAAAAACATTCGTATTGGGTATACCCTTGATGAATTTTTTTAAGGGTTAACCCTATACCAGTAATTTTTTTATGTCAGGTGCTTTAGCACTTTACTTACAGTTTCCACCAGCCTATCAATGTGTTGTTTCTCGATAATCAAAGGCGGTGAAAAAGCGATGGTATCACCTGTTGTACGAATTAGCAGCCCTGCTTCATAGGCATTAAGAAATGCTTGAAAGGCGCGCTTACCGGGTGAACCGGCAACTGGTTCTAACTCAATAGCGCCAATTAAGCCTAAGTTGCGAATATCAATAACATAAGGCAAGTTCATCATACTATGCATGGCATCTTCCCAATATTGATAAATGCCATCCTGTCGTTGAAACAGGTTTTCCTCTTCATATACATCTAATGAAGCTAAAGCAGCGGCACAAGCTAACGGGTGTCCTGAAAAAGTATAACCATGAAATAACTCAACCATATGCTCAGGGCCATGCATAAAGGCTTGATAAATTCCATCGCTTATCATTACTGCCCCCATAGGAACAGTGCCATTGGTTAATCCTTTGGCTGTAGTAAGAATATCAGGAGTTACTCCAAAATAGTTAGTAGCAAATGAATCACCAAGTCGACCAAAGCCAGTAATTACTTCATCAAAAATCAATAAAATATCGTGTTGATCACAAATAGCCCGTAATTTTTCCAGATAACCTTTGGGGGGAAGCAATACTCCTGCAGAACCAGAAATAGGCTCAACAATCACCGCTGCGACAGTTGATGGATCATGCAAACTAAGTAAGTCATTCAGCGCGTCGGCTTTTTCCATGCCATGGCTTGGTAAACCTCTGGAAAAAGCATTTTTACTGATATCATGGGTGTGAGGTAAATGGTCAACATTACCCAACAAGTTGGCGAACATTTTTCGGTTGGCCACCATGCCGCCTACTGACATTCCTCCAAAATTGACGCCGTGATAAGCTCGTTCACGCCCAATTAATATGGTTTTTTGCCCTTGTCCTTTGGCTCGATGGTACGCTAATGCTATTTTAAGCGCAGTTTCTACTGACTCGGAACCAGATCCTGTATAAAACACATGTTGTAAATTGTTTGGAAGTAAATTCGTTAGGCGATTAGCCAGTTCGAAAGCTTTTGGGTGACCCATTTGAAAGGCTGGTGAATAGTCAAGTTCAGCTACCTGCTGTTGAACGGCATTAACAATTTTGCTACGACAGTGGCCAGCATTAACACACCACAAACCTGCAATACTATCCATAACTTCTAAGTTTTCTGGAGTGTAATAAAACATTCCTTTTGATTTTGAAAACATCCGAGGAGATTGTTTGAACTGTCTATTGGCAGTAAACCCCATCCAGTAGGCGTTTAGGTTATTTTCCATTCTGATACTCTTAAAATTAACCAATTAGTTCAAAGTGTGGGATAACAATAGACAATGAACTAGGCAAAGTTTGTGTTGACTTAAAAATTAACTGTTAATTGAGCAAACAAAATAGGTGAGCGTTAATTTATGTGTTTTGTTATACTCTTCACTGCGAGTATATACCTCATTATGAATGGCCGTTAAGTCGTGTTGTCACTAGAAGCTATCCATATTTAACCATATACCAAAGTGTACTCTCCAAAAGCTGACTAGGTTGTTAAGATTTGTAACTTGTTTTGTTTCTAAAGACTGTGATGAAAAAAGTCAATATCAATCATGAAAAGATTGAGTGTATGATTTTTAGTAATAATCTTACTTGCTTGAAATCATAAAGAGTATTTCGTATAAAAGTGAGTGTGTACGATAATTGATAGTCATTCTTATAGACTGTTCTCGAATTATGTTTATAAATACCCCTTCAGTATAGTGAAATTTTATTTCCTTCATTTGGAGTGTTTTTGATTAGATGTTGCGATTAAGTACTTTTAAATGCGCTTTTGAAAAATACTGTGCTGCTCGTCTAGTATTTTATATTGCAGGTGAATTGGTGTGAATCTTATGGTTTCTTGGGAACCAAGAATTAATGTACCGAATCGGCAAAGACTGTTATATAAAAGTTGGTGTACATGGCTGCGTAACTCTTCATTAAAATAAATCATGACATTGCGGCAAAAAATCACAGTAAACTCGTTAAAAGAGCTATCTGTTACTAAGTTATGCTTTGCAAAGACGACTCTACTGCGCAATTCTGGCGATAAAATAGCATGCTCATATTTGGCTGTATAATAGCGAGAAAACTCTTGTTTGCCCCCTGCTTTAAGGTAATTAGTTGTATATTCTTGCATCACTTGTAAAGGGAAAATGCCTGCTTTGGCTTTTTTAATGGCTGCTTCATTGATATCTGTGGCATAGATGGTTGCCTTGTCAGCAAGTTGTTCTTCTTGGAGTAGTATGGCCAGGGAATAAACTTCTTCTCCTGTAGAACAACCTGCATGCCAAATTCGAATGGAGGGATAGGTATGTAAAATAGGAATAATTTTTTCCCTAAAAGTCATATACATACCTACATCTCTAAACATAGAGGTAACATTAACTGACAAGTTTAATAAAAATCGTTCCATTACCTGTCGGTTATGCAAAATCTTATTTTGTAAATCTGAAACGAACTCGATATTTTCCAGTTCCATGAAGTTTCTGATTCGTCTTGCTAAAGAGGCTCGTGCATACTGGCGAAAATCGAAACCATAATGACGAAAAATTCCCTCACAAAGAAGATCAATCTCAATATCTTCTAAAATTGGTGCTGCATCCTGTTGTTCCAGATGCAAGTCTTGTTTGTTATTGACCTCAACGTTTTTCATTTCAACTCTGTTCTTTGTATAACCATACGCGTACAAGAGAAAGTAGTTGTTCTGTATCAATTGGCTTAACAATATAGTCTGATGCACCAGCATCCATGCATTTTTGCCGGTCTTCCTTCATGGCTTTGGCTGTGACGGCGATCATTGGGATATCGCTAAACTGACTTATTTTTCTAATGGCTTTCATTGTTTCGTAGCCATCCATCTCAGGCATCATTATATCCATTAGAATAATTTCTATATCTGGATGATTCTTTAATACGTCAATAGCTTGCTTGCCACTTTCTGCGTATAAAGTAATGCTATCATGTGCTTCAAAAATAGAAGTCAGGGTAAAAATATTACGAACATCATCATCAACAACCAAAATCTTTCGACCTGCTAGTTGCGGATCATTTTCATGTACCTGTTGTAACATTTGCCTTTTTGACTCGGGTAAATTTGCTTCAATGCGATGTAAGAATAAGGCCGTTTCATCCAGTAAACGCTCAGGTGATTTTACATTTTTGACAATAATCGTTTCTGCTACTGAGCATAACCTGGTTTCTTCTTCGGGAGTAATCTCTTTTCCTGTGTACACAATAATGGGTAGATTAACCAGAGTTTCTTGTTGTTTAATATTTTCTATTAATTCAAAGCCACTCATATCAGGCAATATTAAATCTAACACCATGCAATGAAATTTTTTCTCATTTAAAGCGGCTAGCCCTTCTTCTGCAGAAGCAACAGCGGTTACTTTTACATCGCCGTTACCAATGAGATCGATAATAGCAGATCGTTGTTTTTCATCATCTTCAATAACAAGCAGTTGTTTTTCCTTTAACTGTTGAAACTCAACAATTTGATCAAAGACATCTTTTAAACGACCATCGTCTAATGGTTTTTGCAAACAGGATATTGCACCTTGTTTAAGACTGCGTTGAGTCACATCATCAATCGATACAACATGTACTGGAATATGGCGAATTTTAGGGTCATGCTTGATGCGGTCTAACACTGTCCAGCCATTCATTATCGGGAGTTTAATATCTAAAATAATGGCATCGGGACGATACTCTTGTGCGCAAAATAATCCAGCATCACCGCGAGAGGCGACAATTCCCTTAAAGCCTTTTTCTCTGGCATGTTCTAGTAATATTCTGGCAAAATGGTGGTCATCTTCAATAATTAATACGGTACGATCGCCAGGCTTCAGGTAAGTGCGATCATCTTCTATTTCGGTCAAAGTGTGCTCGATAACTGTTTGACTGGTTGTTTTATCAAATACGGTTGTTTCAAACAAAGGGAGGTTTTGTTTTTTGGATTCATCAACTACTTGCCATTTTTCTGTGCTGTCACTCAAATGAGGAGCACCAGGATAAACTTGTGGTAAGAAAAGGGTAAACGTACTACCTTTACCCACTTCACTTTTTAATACAATTTCACCACCTAATAATGTTGATATTTCGCGGCTGATGGATAAACCTAAACCGGTGCCACCAAACCGACGGCTGGTAGTGCCGTCGGCTTGCTGGAAGGCTTCAAAAATTAATTGGGTTTTATCGGGTGCAATCCCAATGCCGGTATCTGCAACTGAAAAAGCGATCACCATTTTTGCTTCATTTAACGTGTGGATATGATCACTCCAACCTGAGTTAGCAGGGTGGATAATAAAGTTTACTTGCCCTTTATTGGTGAATTTTATGGCATTCGATAAAAAGTTTTTAATGACTTGTTGTAAGCGTTTTTCATCAGTTTGAATGGCAGCAGGTAAACTGCTATCAATTTCGGTATTAAATTCTAAGCCTTTATTTTCAGCCATTTGTTGAAAACCACGTACAGCCCAGTTTTGGATGCGATGAAGGAAAATATCACTAATCTGAACTGACATTTTACCTGCTTCAATTTTGGCAAGGTCTAAGATTTCATTAATTAATTCCAGCAGCTCGATACCAGAATCGTGAATCGTATTCATTTTCTCAATTTGTTTGTTTGTCAGGTTTTTATCGATATTTTTTCGTAAACCATCGGATAAAACCATTAAGCTGTTAAGCGGAGTGCGTAATTCGTGAGACATGTTTGCCAGAAATTCAGACTTATACTTTGAAGATAAAGCCAGTTGTTGGGCCTTTTCTTCAATTTGGGCTTTGGCTTCTTCTACTTCTCGGTTTTTCTTTTCTACTTCTCGCTTTTGCTCTGCTAATACTTGTGATTTTTGTTCCAGCTCTTCATTGGTTTGTTGTAGTTCTTCTTGCTGGCTTTTTAGTTTTGTTTCTGATTCTTTTAAATTTCGTGCCTGGGCTTCAAGTTTTTCATTGGTTTCTTTAAGTTCTTGTTGTTGCGCTTGTAGTTCTTGAGAAAGTGATTGTGAGGCACGTAATAGGCTTTCTGTTTGCGAGCTGGCGTTTACGGCATTGGCTACAACGCCAAGACTTGTCATTAATTGATCGAGAAAATTTAACACCACTTCACTAAAAGGCTCAAATGAGGCAAGTTCAATAACAGCCAGTAATTCATTTTCAAACAAGACGGGTAATTCAATTACATGCAAAGGTTTTGACTCACCTAATCCGGAACAAATTTTAATGTAGTCATTGGGAACTTGATGCACGATAATCCGTTTTTTCTCGCGAGCCGCTTGCCCCACCAAGCTTTGGCCAACTTCAAATACATTCGCCATGGCCTTTCGCTCGTGATAGGCATAACTAGCTAACAGCGCCAATTCAGGTTTTTTGGGGCTGTCGTCAGTACCTTGATCCAGGATATAATAAACCCCATGCTGTGCCGCAACTGTCGGGCAAAGTTCCCGAATAACCACCTCTGCCAAACTTTGTAAGCTTTTATTGCCCTGCATCAATTGGCCAAATTTAGATAAATTGGTTTTTAGCCAGTCCTGCTCGATATTGATATCAGAGGTTTCTTTTAGGGTAAGAATCATTTGATTTAAGCCATTCTTCAGGGTTTCTACTTCACCCCGTGCTGCAACATCAATACTGCCAGTTAGATTTCCCTTAGTGACTTCTGTTACCACTGTTAAAATAGACCGAATTTGTCGGGTGAGGTTATCTGCCAATTCGTTAACATTTTCGGTTAGGTCTTTCCAAATGCCTTTTGCATTGGGTACATCTGCTTGGCCTCCGAGCTTGCCTTCAGTTCCGACCTCTTTGGCAACGAAAGTTACCTGGTTGGCAAATAACGATAGAATGTCAATCATTGAGTTGATGGTTTCTTTCAGGGCCAATACTTCGCCTTGAGCTTCTACCGTAATTTTCTGCTCTAGATCACCACGGGCAACGGCAGCGGCTACCCGGGCTATATCTCGCACTTGATCAGTCAGGTTTTTAGCCAGTTTATTCACATTAAGAGTCAGGTCGCCCCATGCGCCAGTTACGCCTGAGACTTCTGCCTGAACCCCCAGTTTTCCTTCGGTACCCACTTCCTGAGCGACCCGGGTCACTTCTGACGCAAATTGCGTTAGCTTATCCACCATGGTGTTAATGGTATTTTTTAGTTCGAGAATTTCCCCGCGGGCATTGACGGTGATTTTCTGGCTTAAGTCACCATTAGCCACAGCGGTGGCTACAGTGGCAATATTCCGCACCTGGTTGGTGAGATTATCGGCCATGCCATTCACATTGTCGGTGAGCTCCTGCCATGCACCAGACACACCCCTTACAACCGCTTTACCGCCTAACTTGCCTTCGGTGCCCACTTCTTGGGCCACCCGAGTGACTTCAGAAGCAAACTGGGTCAGCTTATCTACCATGGTGTTGATGGTGTTTTTCAGTTCAAGGATTTCGCCCTTGGCATCAACAGTAATTTTCTGGGCTAAGTCGCCGTTAGCCACGGCAGTGGCCACGGTGGCAATATTCCGCACCTGATTGGTGAGGTTATCTGCCATACCATTAACGTTATTGGTCAGGTCTTGCCAAACACCGGCAACATCTTCAACGTTGGCTTTGCCACCCAAAACCCCTTCAGTACCCACTTCTTGGGCCACCCGAGTGACTTCTGAGGAAAACTGGGTTAATCGCTCAACCATGGTGTTAATGGTATTTTTCAGCTCTAGCACTTCTCCACGGGCTTCAACGGTAATTTTTTGGGTTAAGTCACCATTAGCCACGGCAGTAGCGACGGTTGCTATATTTCTTACCTGATTGGTGAGGTTGTCGGCCATACCATTCACATTATTGGTTAGCTCACGCCAAACGCCACCTACATCACGCACATAAGCTTTACCGCCTAACTTGCCTTCAGTGCCCACTTCACGGGCCACCCGGGTCACCTCTGAAGAAAACTGGGTTAGGCTGTCCACCATGGTATTGATGGTGTTTTTAAGCTCCAGTACTTCGCCGCGGGCTTCCACGGTAATTTTTTGGGTTAAATCCCCATTGGCCACGGCGGTGGCGACAGTGGCAATATTCCGCACTTGGTTGGTGAGGTTGTCGGCCATACCGTTCACGTTATTGGTCAGGTCTTGCCAAACCCCTGCTACATCGGGCACTTCCGCCTTGCCTCCTAGCTTGCCTTCGGTACCCACCTCTTGGGCCACCCGGGTCACCTCTGAAGAAAACTGCGTCAGCCGATCCACCATGGTATTGATGGTGTTTTTAAGGTCGAGTACTTCGCCACTGGCTTCTACGGTAATTCGCTGGCTGAGATCGCCATTCGCGACGGTAGTGGCCACGGTGGCGATATTGCGTACCTGGTTGGTGAGATTGTTGGCCATGTTATTAACATTGTTGGTCAAGTCTTGCCAGACTCCAGCTACTTGTCTGACTTCGGCGTTGCCACCTAACTTGCCATCTGTGCCTACTTCACGAGCCACCCGAGTGACCTCAGATGAAAACTGAGTCAGGCTGTCTACCATGGTGTTAATCGTGTTCTTCAGCTCCAGCACTTCGCCTTGGGCATCAACAGTAATTTTTTGGGTGAGATCCCCATTAGCGACAGCGGTGGCGACGGTAGCGATATTTCGTACCTGATTGGTGAGGTTATCCGCCATGCCGTTAACATTGTTGGTCAAATCGCGCCAAACCCCTGCGACTTCTTTAACCTCGGCTTTACCGCCTAACTTGCCATCAGTACCCACTTCTTTGGCAACCCGAGTGACTTCTGATGAAAACTGGGTGAGGCTGTCAACCATTCTATTAATGGTGTCTTTTAGCTCTAACACTTCGCCTTTCGCTTCAACGGTAATTTTCTGGCTTAGGTCACCGTTGGCAACGGCAGTAGCCACCGTAGCAATGTTGCGTACCTGGCTGGTCAGGTTATCCGCCATGCCGTTGACGTTATTGGTGAGTTCTTGCCAAACTCCAGCAACACCAGGCACTTTCGCTTTACCGCCGAGCTGTCCATCGGTACCCACCTCTCTGGCCACTCGGGTGACCTCGGATGCAAACTGAGTGAGACGATCCACCATGGTGTTAATGGTGTTTTTTAGCTCCAATACCTCACCTTGGGCATCAACGGTAATTTTTTGGGTCAAGTCGCCGTTGGCCACGGCGGTAGCGACAGTCGCGATGTTACGCACTTGATTTGTCAAGTTGTCAGCCATGCCATTCACATTATTGGTCAGCTCTTGCCAGACACCGGCCACATCCCTGACTTCTGCATTACCCCCAAGTTTTCCGTCAGTACCCACTTCTCTGGACACTCGGGTGACCTCTGAGGAAAACAAGGTAAGCCTTTCTACCATTCGATTGAGAGTTTCTTTCAACTCAAGCACTTCGCCACTGGCTTGTACGGTAATCCGCTGGCTTAAGTCGCCATTAGCCACGGCGGTGGCGACGGTAGCGATATTACGTACCTGGTTGGTCAGGTTATTTGCCATACCGTTAACGCTGTTGGTCAAATCCAACCAAACCCCTGATACGCCGCGAATTTTGGCTTGTCCTCCCAAAATACCATCAGTACCCACTTCTAGGGCTACCCGGGTAACTTCTGATGAAAAATTATTTAGTAACTCAATCATTTGGTTGGTGGTTTTTGCTACCCGCAAAAATTCACCACGAAGGGGTCGCCCCTCAATTTCTAACGACATAGGCTCAGTTAGATCACCTTTGGCAATCGCCGCGACGACACGACCAAACTCCCCGACAGGTTCAGCCATACCTTCTACCGTAGCGTTATAAGCCATCACAGTATTGGCCCAGCCCCCTTTAGCAGCGCTCACTGAAACCCGTTGGCTTAATTTACCTTCACGGCCAACAGCTTTACTGACCCGCTCAAACTCTTTCAGTATTATCTGGTTAAGCTCAACGCATTCATTAAATGCACGGGCAATTTCGCCAGCGATACCCACTTGCGTTTCTGGCATCCGTACTGAAAAATTACCGTTCCGATAGGCTCTTAAGGCTTTTAATAAATTGGCATGGTCAATAACTTCTGTTTTATCTTTCCATTCCTGAAGCGCCTGTAGAACCTGTTCGGTACTCGCTTCCTCAATGTTGGCAGTGCTTGAGTCCGTTTTTTTTCTTATTCTGGTTTTGACCACAGGTGCCTCCTGAATCCCTTACTTTGGCGAAAGGCGATAAATTATTTACAATACTACAATTACAAAGCGGTATTGTGTTTATCATGCTGGAACGTACACCAGTTCTGTTGTAGTTCTTCTATTTTGACTACGGCTTGAGCTAGCTCTGAAAGCAAATGGTTATCGGTAATATGATCTTTTGTTATCACTTTTTTTAGCGGCTTAAGAATCTCTGTTGAAATACCTTTTAATATATGTTCAATATTTTCAATGCACTTGATGCGTTGGGCTTGATGGACAAAAAAACTGACTTTACGGTACACTACCTGAGAATCTAATGGCTTTATTAAAAAGTCTACGGCACCGTATTGATAAGCACGAAGGGTTTCATTTTCACTAAATATTTTCCCTGTGACCATAATAACGGGAATATTGGCATGGGCAGGCGCTGCTTGAAGCGTTTTTAAAAATTCGAAGCCGTCCATTTCTGGCATGCTCACATCAAGCAAAATACAGCTGATATCATTATTTAACATAATCAGCAAGGCATCTTTGGCAGAAGTTGCTTTGAGTAGATTAACTTTTAAACTGGCTAATAAATCTTCCAGAACCAACAGGCTGGATAGTTGGTCATCTACAAGTAATATATTGATGGGTTGCATAGGTAGGGCTCTCATCTAATAGTTAAATAAACTTTTGTTGCGATAACTGAATCCAACCTTCAATAAAAAGCTGACAATTTTTAGTGAATGCGTTGAGATCTGAGGTTTTTTGAATATAAGCATTGCAGCCTAAAGCAATACATTCATAATAGTCGTGTTGTGATATGGAACCTGACATCATGATGATGGGAATGGTTTTAGCTGTCTCATCTTGCCGTAAGGTTTTTAAAACTGTTTTACCATCTATGCCAGGTAAACCAATATCTAACAGAATTAAGTCAGGTATATTATGAGCAGCATTGCGGTATTGATTTTTTTTTAAAGTCCAATCGATAACCTCTTGCCCTACTGGAACATGATGAAATGAGCCTTGATAATTCATTCTATTCAAAATGACTTGCATTGTTGATTTGTCACTCTCATCATCTTCACCCAATAACAGGGAAAAGTTATGGCTGGTTTGCATTAGATAAGCTCCCTACCTGGATTTTATATTGGTGATCGATATTCATTGCTATTTGTTACTGGTTGTCAATGGGGAGTTGAATAGTAAAAATAGTTCCTTCTCCTGGGGTTGAGTCTACGGATATTTTACCACTATGCTGTTCAACCACCGTTTTACAGATAGATAAACCAATACCGCTTCCTTCATATTGGCTTTTTGTGACCAGGCGTTTAAAGGGTTTGAAAATATTTTCTGACAAGCTTGGGTCGAAACCAATACCATTGTCTTGCACTTGAATAAAACAATACTTATCTTCTAGCCTATGTTTAATTGTAATTTTAGGTTTTTCTTTATCATTATATTTTAATGCATTCCCCAATAAATTTTGAAATAAATGGATTAACATGTTCTTATCACCAGCTATAGAGGGTAGTTGATCGCAGTGTAATTCAAAGTTTTTATTGGACATGCTGGGTGCAAGTAAGTTGATAGCCTGATCGACTACAATATTTAGATCAACAGTTGCTACTTTTTTCTTTTCTGAGTTGAACCTTGAAAATCGAATCACATCATCAATTAGGTTTTGCAGTGCATGTAAATTATTGTTTAAGGACTGGGCCTCTGTTTTTATTGACGGAATATTACTTTCTTCAATAGCCGTATTAAGGAAATGTAAATTATGCATGCTGTGTCGTAGTGGAGCTTTTAAATCATGGGAAACAATATGAGCAAATTGCTCTAATAACTCGTTTGATCGAGATAACTCATGTACTTGGTGTTGCATGTTGGCTTCAAGGCGTTTGTATTGTTGCATATCAATTAACTGACCAGCTAAGCGCCCATAATCTCTATCTGTTTGGTGTTGTGTTGAAAAATGGCATTTACACAGCATCCAATAGAGACTACGATCATATTTACGCAATGGTAAGAGTATTTCTAAAGTGCTTTGTTGTTCATATGCCTTGTTCAGTGTACTCAGCACATTGTTTGTATCATCTTCAAGCAAGCGCTGCCAAGTTAGAATTTCTTCATTTGAATAGCCGAGTTTTTGCCGGCAATGATGGCTTAAAAATAACTTGCTGTGTACTGTATCCCATTCAAAATAACCATCAGTTAAAGCATCTAAAACCGCCTGGAAACGACTTTCGCTGCGGGCTAAACTGCGTTGAGTTGCATAAAGTTTGCTGATGTTTAAGAAAGTAAGAATAATGCCTCGTTGTTGATGGCTGTTTTCATCCAGGTTTTCCAAACGATGAATCCGCATTTGGTAAATGACGCCATGCTCAGGAATAAACTCTTTTTCTATAATACCACCTTGAGTAAGCACCTGGTTGATATTAGCTAGAATACTTTGTACACCTTCTCCTGAAATGGCGCCAAAAGGACGGCCATAGTCGGATGGCTTAAAATTAAATAAATTAGCGGCTGAGTCAGAAAACTTCCGGATATGTAAGTTTTCATCTAAGAAAATAATACCAATTCCAGATACTTGTACAATACTTTTTTCGTCTGCTTCTATTTCTGCTCGCTCTAATTCTTTGGTTTGATGTTCAGCATTCACAGTAAAAAGTTCTTCATTAACTGACTGTAATTCTTCATTGGTGCTTTGTAGCTCTTCATTAGAAGCCATTAACTCTTCATTAGATGCTTGC
This sequence comes from Spartinivicinus poritis, assembly GCF_028858535.1. Classification (NCBI taxonomy): domain Bacteria; kingdom Pseudomonadati; phylum Pseudomonadota; class Gammaproteobacteria; order Oceanospirillales; family Zooshikellaceae; genus Spartinivicinus; species Spartinivicinus poritis. The sequence continues at coordinate 351,311 of NZ_JAPMOU010000001.1, read as the reverse complement.
AGCTCCTCGTTACTGGTTTCTAATTCTTCCACTGTGGTTTGTAAGCTTTCTTTGGTATATAGCAGTTCCTCTTCAAGGTCTCGCATTCTTACAGCTAGAGTGCTATTGGGATTAACTTCTTCAGTTTCCTCTTCTGGTTGCTGATCCAATACAGTATTACTTTGCTTCAAAGTAACAATAAAGTAATCCATATCTTTTGACGAGTCAGATAAAGGTCGTATCTCAACATCGACTCTATCGTATTTAATAAAGCCCTCAACAAAGCGAGTACGAATCGGTTTATAAGATTTATTCACCTGGTTGAGCATTTGAGTGAATACGGCTTTGGCTGGGCCTGATACCATTGAACGTAAATTAAGGTTGGCAGCACCGATATCCAGCTTTAACATTTCCCCAACATTGCCAAACACATGGAGAATATCGCCATTATGGTCAATTAATAAACTTGGAGGCACATAACGCTGTAATAGTACTTCCTGAGCTTGTTTGCTTTTGATGCTGAGGGGGGGGCTATGTCGTTTAGCGCTAGTAAATCTATATTGTCTTGACTCTAAGGAACTTAATTGAAACTCGGGCCGTTGATGACTTTCGCGATTTTTTTGGAAAATTTTATGAGTTGAATCTATGCATTGGTAGTCACAAGCATGTCTGCCAAGGCTTTCGCTGGAGCCTAAAAATAGCAATCCTTTGTTTTTAAGAGCAAAGGTAAATAAACTGAACACTCGTTGCTGAGCTGCCTGATTAAAATAAATCATTAAATTACGACAGCTGACCATATGCATCTTGGTAAAAGGTGGGTCTTTTAGCAGATTATGTTGAGCAAATACAATAGTTTTTCTTACTTCGGGTATTACCTGATAGTCACCACTGGGTAATTTTTTTAAGTAGCGCTCTTTATAAGGGCTATGTAAACCAATAATTTCACTTTTTGTATAAATGCCTTGGGCTGCACTGGCTATTGAGTTTCGGTGAATATCGGTAGCAAAAATTTTAAACGATTGAAGGATGTTTTCCTGTCGAAAAATATCATGAATTAACATTGCCAGGGAATACGCCTCCTGCCCAGTTGCGCAGCCAGGTACCCAGATGCGAGTTTCTTCATTGCTTTCAGATTGAAGTGTTTTCAGTAAATCTGGTATTTTTTGGCCTAAACTTTGAAAAGCTTCTGGGTCCCGAAAAAACTGGGTAACTCCTATTAATAAGTCAAAGTAAAGTGCCTCTAGCTCTTCTTCATCGGATAACAGAATATTGGTGTAATCTTTTAGTGTTTCAGCTTGAATCATTGCCAGTCGTCTTTCTAATCGACGTACAATGGTTGAAGGTTTATATTCAGAAAAATCTAAATCAAACCGGTTGTTTAGCAGCACAATGATATCTGTAAATCGACCTTCATTGGCTTCCAAGGAACCCAGTGCAATTTGTTGGGTGGCCTTGATGGTGCGCTTGGAATATTTAATTAACGCATCAGGAATTTCATCTGTCGGTAAGGAAAGATCAACACATTTGGTTTTGTTGGCATTACGTGGCATGCTATCGAACTTGCAGCAGTCAAGATTTTGGGTAATGACAAAACCCCCACTATCATGAATAAGTTTAATGCCTTTACTGCCATCGGAACCACTACCGGATAGGATAATCGCAATGCTTTTATCTTGATAAGTCTCTGCCAGTGAACGAAAGAACGTATTGATTGGCATATTGATGGTATCGCTATGTTCTCGTTCAGTGAGCAATAATTTACCATTTGAGACAATCATTTCTTTTTTAGGAGGGAGTAAGTAGATGTTGTCTTTTTCAACTGGCATTTGGTCTTCAGCAATATGAATCGGTATGTCGGTTTTTCTCGCTAATAGCTCATTCATTAAGCTCTTATAATCTGGTGACAGGTGTTGAATGATGATAAAAGCCATACCTGTTTGTAATGGCATGGCTCGGAATAACTCTTCTAATGCCTCTAAACCGCCTGCTGATGCACCAATACCTACGACATATTCAGGCGCTTTTGTTGGTAGTATTGCAGGTTGCTCTTTGTCCTGACTTTGTTCAGTTGTTGTTTTCGTTTCATCTACTACTATATCTGAAGAGTTGGCAGCATTAATTCTTACATCTTCCTTGCTTTTATCTTCCATTAGAAGGGTTTCCTTTAATATTGATATTGATCCAGAATTTGACTGAGCTGCTCAATATGTATGCTGCATGACTATTTTCTTATAATTGCTGCCACATTATCCTTCTTGTTAAGTATTATCTAACATTCAGGCTAATATAAGTGCTATTTCACTCCTATGTATGGCATTAAAACATGTAATATACCGTACAGGCATAAAAAGTATGCATAGTGATCCATGTATTTAAGTATTAGTTTGTTGATGATTAATGGTTTGATTTTAGACTGTTGAAAATAAGTAAACTTAAGAATATAGGAGTATAGAGTGGTGTATAATGTTAAATTTTTATGATGAAAGTATAGTTATTATAGGAAGATATTGTGACAATAAGCCTTAAAGGCTTTTTGTGTAGGGTATAAACAAAAGGCTACTGGATTTTTTTGATGTTGTTAGGCCCCTTTATTGGGGCCTTTTCTATCTGTGAAAAAGTATACAGTGTGATATTTACAGTTTACGGATTTTTGCGGTATTGGGAAAACGGCCTGGGCAGGAAGTGCTGCTGCCTCTGCCAGTAATTACATAACCGTTAGGTAAAGGTGAAACTGAGCACATAGTATCTACTCTACTTGGCACTTTTATTCGCCATAAATTCGGGAAACGGTGTGGGCAAGAGGTGCTGCTAGCTTCACTGGTGATAATATAATTATCAGGTATTTTAGAAACTTTGCAGATAGCTTCAGAGCTTCCAGGTTTTTTTATTTTCCAAACGTTAGGAAAACGACCAGGGCAAGAAGTGCTTGAAGCTTCTGCTTTAATGACATATCCATTGGGTATGTTGGAAACTTTGCATACACTTTCAGAATTGCCTGGTTGTTTGATAATCCACATATTGGGGAAACTACCAGAACAACGTGTACTTGAAGCTTCTCCAGTAATTACCCAGCCTGCTGGTACTCGTTGATTTTTACATATCCGCATACTGCGAGAAATAATAGAGTTTACCGTTTCCACTTGATCTTGATTAAGGGGTTGAAGTTCTTCTTCACTTAATAATTCAATATCCGGATCCCACTCATAATCTGTTGCGGATGCATACTGAGGTAAAACGGTCATTAACGTTAAAGCAATAGTTGTTTTAACTATATTCTTTTTCATTTTATGAGTCCTATTCTAAGAAGGGAGGTGTATTAGCCAGAATTGTTAGAATTTATAATATCTGGTGGCGTGTTCAGGCTAGAGCTAAAAAAAAGAATAATCAATATAGACAAACGTATAATGTTTTTTACTTGCTTGGCTTTTTTTGTTATAGATCAATGGAAATAGCTGTTTTAATTTAAAAGAGTTAAATTGGAATGGTTTTAGCAATTATTAAAAATTAATTAGAATTGTCGTTTTGTTTGAGAGTTTTAATTCGTAGTCGTAGATGTACATTTTCAGCTACTAGTAAAGTAATGGCAATTAAAATGAAAATTTCAAAGAATATTGATTGACCACTACTGCTCCAAAATAACCAGGCTAGTAATATCATAATGATGGCAGTAATCATGAACAGAAATCGATCTGCCATCAGCTCAATATATTTTTTCATGTCCTTTGTCTTTTCTACTTTGACAGCTGTTTCAATTTGTCATTATTAGGGTAAGTGTAGCGTAGGAATGATAGGAGAGTGAAAGAGCGGGTGGGGATAATCAATAAGTAAAGAAAGGGGAGGGTGTTGCAAAAGGTGAGAATAAATATGGATTAATAGGATATTCTTCCACCGCGCTAAAGGCCATTCATGGCCTTTAGCGCTTTAGCTGTTCCTGACAGCAGTTCCAGAACACCCTATCACCCCATATTTTCCAGCTTTCGCGACACTGTCCAAAGTGTTGTAGAATCTTATAAAGCTTCTATGCTGGCTTTTTGCTCCAACAGTTTTTGTTGTGCAGCCTGTGTATCTGCTAACTTGGCTTTTTCTTTATCAACCACTTGAGCAGGTGCTTTATCAACAAAATTCGGATTATTCAGCTTGCCTTGTAAGCGGCTGAGTTCTTTATCTAATTTGTCGATTTCTTTGCTTAAGCGAGCAAGCTCAGCTGATTTATCAATTAAATCAGCCATTGGTACCAGCACTTTCATGTCGCCTACTAGCTGAGTCGCTGAAGTCGGGGCTTCGTCAGTGCTTTCCAACCAAGTGATTGACTCAATATTGGCCAGCTTTTGCAGATAAGTTTGGTTGGCTTCTAAGCGCGCTTTATCTTCAGCGGTGCCATTTTGTAGTAACACTGGCACTAGCTTTTTCGGGCTGATATCCATTTCGCCACGGATATTTCTCACCCCAACCAAAACGCCTTTGACCCACTCAATATCAGCCATGGCTTCCTGATCCAGTAAGCTGTTATCAGCTTCTGGGTAAGGCTGCAGCATGATGGTATCACCCTGTTTGCCTGCTAATGATGCCAAGCGTTGCCAAATTTCTTCGGAGATAAATGGCATAAAGGGGTGTACCAGACGTAAAGTGGCTTCTAATACCCGAACCATGGTACGATGAGTGCCTCTTAATTGAGCGTCACTCGCCGTTTTGTCATAAATGACCGTTTTTGATAGCTCAAGGTACCAGCTACAAAATTCATCCCAAACAAACTGCTGGATTGCATTGGCGGCATGATCTAAGCGGAAGGACTCAACTGCTTCGGCAACCTCTTGCTCGGCTTGTTGTAAGCGTGAAATAATCCAACGATCAGCCAAGCTTAGTTCAACGTCACCATCATTCTGCCCACAGTCTTCGCCTTCAGTATTACTCAAGACCAGCCTTGCGGCGTTCCAGATTTTGTTGCAGAAGTTGCGATAGCCTTCCATCCGGCCCATGTCGAATTTAATATCACGGCCGGTTGAGGCTAATGAACAGAATGTAAAGCGCAAGGCGTCTGTGCCATAAGGAGCAATCCCTTCTGGGAAGTGTTTGCGAGTGGATGCCTCAATGGATTTTTTCATATGAGGCTGCATTAAGCCGCTGGTGCGCTTGTTTAATAAGTCATCAAAGCTAATACCGTCAATTAAATCGAGTGGGTCGAGTACATTGCCTTTCGATTTAGACATTTTTTGACCATCCTGATCGCGAACCAACCCATGTACATACACTTTCTTAAAGGGGATTTCTCCACGGAACTTTAAGGTCATCATAATCATCCGGGCAACCCAGAAGAAAATGATGTCAAAACCAGTGACCAATACATCCGTTGGGTGAAATTCTTTTAATTCAGGTGTTTCATCTGGCCAGCCCAGGGTTGAGAAGGTCCACAGCGCAGAAGAGAACCAGGTATCCAGTACATCGTCATCCTGACGAAGCTTAACCGTTGGGCTAATTTGGTGCTTTTCCCTAACTTCAGCTTCATCACGCCCTACATAGACATTGCCATTTTCATCATACCAGGCTGGAATACGGTGACCCCACCACAACTGACGGCTAATACACCAGTCTTGTAAGTCGCGCATCCAGGCAAAGTAGGTGTTTTCCCACTGCTTAGGTACAAACTCGATATCCCCATCTTCAACTGCTTTGATGGCAGGCTCTGCCAGTGGGCCTACTTTGACATACCACTGATCAGTCAGATAAGGCTCAATAACTACACCACTTCTGTCTCCACGGGGTACTTTCAGCTTGTGGTCTTCGATTTTTTCCAGTAGACCAGTAGTTTCAAAATCAGCAACGATTTGTTTGCGGGCAGCAAATCGTTCCATGCCACGGTATTTTTCGGGTACTTCATTATTGAGGTTGGCATCAATGGTTAGGATATTAATCATTGGTAGCTGATGACGTTGGCCAATCTCATAGTCATTAAAGTCGTGGGCAGGGGTGATTTTTACACAGCCTGTGCCGAATGCTTGATCCACATAATCATCAGCAATAATAGGGATGCGGCGGCCAGTTAATGGTAATTCAATAAACTTACCTACCAATGCCTGGTAACGTTCATCTTCGGGGTGGACGGCAACAGCTGTATCACCGAGCATGGTTTCTGGGCGAGTGGTGGCTACTACAATATGGTCTTTACCGTCAGCGGTTTTTGCGCCATCAGCTAGCGGGTAGCGGAAATGCCATAAGTGGCCATTTTCTTCTTCCGAAATAACTTCTAAGTCAGATATTGCCGTATGTAGTTTAGGGTCCCAGTTAACCAGTCGTTTGCCTCGGTAAATCAGGTCTTCTTCATACAAACGAACAAACACTTCTTTTACTGCATTCGATAAGCCTTCATCCATGGTAAAGCGTTCGCGGGACCAATCGACAGAAGCGCCCATTCGGCGTAATTGTTCAGTAATTGTACCACCAGATTCGGCTTTCCATTCCCAGATTTTTTCCAGGAATTTTTCTCGACCAAGATCTAAACGGCTAACACCTTGCGCTAATAATTGGCGCTCCACCACCATTTGGGTAGCAATACCAGCATGATCAGTACCCACCTGCCATAGGGTTTTTTGACCTTTCATTCGGTGGTAGCGAGTCAAGACATCCATAATAGTGTCTTGAAAAGCGTGTCCCATGTGCAAACTGCCTGTCACATTGGGGGGAGGAATCATTATAGAGTATGGCTTTCCTTCACCCTGAGGAACGAAATAGCTTTTCTCTTCCCAGGTTTTATACCATTGGCGCTCTAATTCATGTGGCTTAAACGTTTTATCCATGGTGATACTTATTACCGGTTGCCTTTTAAATGGGTAATCTTCAACAGTTAAGGATTATACATAAGGTATAACCTTTCAGTTAAGAGGGGTAGCTGAAAGGAAACAACTAATTAAGTTAAGAGTACTTCTAAAATGAAAAAATATTATTTTTAGTAGTGCCCTTGAGTAAGGGTGGGACTAAGATCTGCTAATAATTTGATCAATGATGTCGCTTATTTCTGCGCGCATGCGCTTGTGGAATTCTGCTTCAATTTGCGGAATAAACTCATCAATGAGTTCTTGTAGCACAATTTCGCTTTGCATTTCCAGCTCTTGTCGTAATTTATTACGAACACCATCATCCAGACTTTTAATTCTTCTTAAGCTGCTGGCTGATTGTTCGCTTTGAAACTGGCTTTGAGAAACAGAATGATTGGCTGTAGAAGTGGTTGGTTGGCTTGCTTTTTTGTGGTTGGTTGTTAGCTTATGTTGTACATGTGCTGTTTTAACACTGTCAGGAATAAAGGGATTATTCTCATTGATATTATTTTGAGCGGGTGCTCTCGAAGCAGGCTGCTTAGTTTGGTGACTCTTAGCTCGACTTTGCTGAGTAGATTTTGCAGTCGGTGTTGTTAGGGTTGGTATATCGGTGGTGGGCTTAGCTTGTTGGGCTACTTCACTGGGCTGTTGGTCTTTATTCAAAGCTGAGTCTGCTATGTCATTTAGGGTGGGTATGTCGGTTCGCTCTAAAGAATTGGAGGAAGGGGAATGCCCTTGCTTATTTTTAGAGCGCCCTGACTCAGTTAATTGCCGGTGATCAGGCTTACCTGTGCCATTAGGTTGTTTAGAGTTTGGTTTAGTAAAGTAAAGCTTGGCCATACAGCAGTAATACAAATAATTTAATAAGTGCTAACTTCGAATATTGTGACTGTGTAAAGAATACCCCTTGTCTCGATAGCTTTTGAAGTTCTGGCGTGCAGTTTTGCGACTTATGCCATCTCCTGCAACAATTTCTGCAACTCGCTCAAATTGATCAACAAATGAAGGTACTGTGTCAGTCAAGTTAATTAGCAGGCTGGTTGATGATAATGGCGGCAGTTGCCAGCCAATCTTTACTGGGCAGGGTGTCTCATCATGCTTGGCTACTAACTGGTGTGGAATGAAACTATCTTCACGAAAGGACCATAGTAGCTCATCAAGCATTTCTGCTTCTTCATGCCCATTAGTATGAATATAGACTGACTTGGCATGTTTGATGGCTTTTTCAGTTAAACGGCAACAAAACTGTTGGCGAGCGGCTGGTTGTTGGTCAGGCAATATATAGAAATCAATACGTGTCATGCTAAGTGGGTATCATGAATATGTAACAGAGGTTGGCCGACAGGGTATCGGCCAACTGAAAGTCGGACAACAGAGAGTCTACCAACCTTGCATTACTACTTAGTTTGGTTGATTAAATACTGCACAAGCAAACTAACAGGTCGGCCTGTGGCACCTTTTTTATCACCTCTCAGCCAAGCACTACCAGCAATATCCAAGTGGGCCCAATGGTATTTCTTAGTAAAGCGAGCTAAAAAGCAAGCTGCTGTTACTGACCCAGCTTCTGGACCACCGATATTTGCCATATCAGCAAAGTTGCTGTCTAACTGCTTTTGGTAAGCATCCCAAAGAGGCATAGGCCAGATTCTGTCATAACTTTCATCACTGGCTTTTTGTAGTGCCTTAGCCAGCTTTTCATTATTGCTGTACATGCCTGATGCATGACTACCGAGTGCAACCACACAAGCACCAGTTAATGTAGCAATATCAATCACTGACTCAGGCTCAAATTTTTCAGCGTAGGTTAATGCATCACACAATACCAGTCGTCCTTCTGCATCGGTATTAAGAATTTCGATAGTTTGACCTGACATTGAAGTTACTATGTCACCGGGTTTAGATGCATTACCGCTGGGTAAGTTTTCTGCTGCTGCCACGATAGCGACAACATTAATGGGCAGTTTGAGCGCAATAACACTGCTGATTGCACCAAACACACTGGCTGCACCACACATATCAAACTTCATTTCGTCCATACCTTGGCCAGGCTTCAGGCTGATACCACCACTATCGAAGGTAATGCCTTTGCCCACTAAAACATGGGGTTTGTCACCTTTGTTGCCACCGTTATATTCCATGACAATTAATTTGGCTGGCTCCTTACTGCCCTTGCCAACAGATAAGAAGGAGCCCATGCCCAGTTCTTCCATTTCTTTTTCACCAAGTACTGTGGCTTTTAGCTTGGTTTCATCCTTGTCCAATTGTTTGGCTTGTTTCGCTAGATAGCTGGGGGTGCAAATATTGCCAGGTAAGTTACCAAGGTCACGCGCTACATTAATGCCTTTGGCAATAGCAGCTGCTTCTTGGGTAGATTGCTCAAGGGCTTTGTGGGTAGATGTAGGGGCAAGAAAAATCAGTTTTTTAAATTTGTTTTTGGTTGTTTTGGGTTTGGTTGATTTTAGCTGGTTAAACTCATACTGACTGGTAATAGCCAGTTGTGCCGCAGTGCGAACTACCCAGGTTTTTTCGCGGTCTGCTAAATGAATATCAGCTAAGGCAAGAACTGCTTGTTTTAAGTTGAGCTGATTCAGTGCAGCAAATACAGCTGATAGTGACTTAATTAAATCATCAGTGGATAATTTTTTGTTTTGCTCTCCTGCACCAAAAAGTAAAATACGTTTGGCTTTGACTTCACCCAGTTGTGGCATAACCAGTGTATCACCTGGTTTTCCTGCAATATCACCTTGTTTAATAATGTTGTGTAATTGTCCCTTGGCTGCTTCGTCGAGGGCTTTTCCGGTGTCGCTTAACTTTGAGTTTTCGAATACCGGTATCACTAAGCAATCAGTGCTGATAGTGGCAGGTTGTGTGTTTTTGATTAGAAATTCCATGAAAACCCCACAAGACAAATTTATCGCTTTGTTGGATAATTAGCAGCCTTTGCCAATGGCTACTGAAAAGTGGCTGGGCATATTGCCCAATTAATATCAGTTGGAATGGCAGTGCTGTGAGCTAATTGTTTGACAAACCCTATTAATTTAAGTGTTTGAGTGTAACAGAGTCTGCTCTTGATTGCTTATATACAGGTTGATCTTGTCAGGGGGATGAAAGTTTTCGTCGCGCAATTGTAAAGAAAACGCTGTCATAGGTATTGGGTAGTATTTGGAGAGTAAGTTAGGAGAGCCAGTTGATTATCTTCCGCTACTTAGCAAGAGAAGTTTTTACAGCCATGTTGGCTGTTAGCGGTGTACTGTTACTTATTATTATGAGTGGCCGCTTTAACAAGTACTTAGCACAAGCTGCTTCAGGGCAACTGAGTGCTGATTTTTTATTTGTCATTATGGGCTATCGACTGCCTGAGTTTTTAGAGCTGATTATTCCCTTAGGTTTGTTTATTGGTATTTTGCTCGCCTATGGCAGGCTTTATATCGAAAGTGAAATGACAGTGCTGACTGCTTGTGGGGTTAGCCAAACCAATATTTTAACCCAGACACTAGCTCCAGCTGCAGTTGTTGCCTGCATAGTAGCGCTACTTGGATTGGTTGTTACGCCATGGGGAGCAAAAAATGTTGAAGAAATCTTTGCAAAACAAGATGCACTGACTGAATTTGAAACGTTGGCTCCAGGCCGCTTTCAAGAGCAAGAGAATGCTGGTCGGGTAACTTACACCGAGCGCTTGTCGGAAGACAGGCTACAAATGGGAGATGTATTTATCTCTCAGAAAAATGGAGCCATCGGCAAGCGGGGAATCACGCTACTCTTGGCTGATGGTGGTGTACAGCATGTTGAGCCACAAACGGGTGCCCGCTATTTGATTCTAAACAAAGGTTACCGTTATGACGGCACTCCTGGTCAGGCGGACTTTCGTATTACTGAGTACGATACTTACGGTATAAAAATGCCAGAAAGTAAGGCCAGTAAAGAAACGGATAAAGTTAAAGCCATAGCCACCAGTGAACTGATAGGCTCTAGTGAGCTTAGTCATGTCGCAGAGCTGCAGTGGCGATTGTCATTACCAGTGCTGGTATTTATTGTCGTATTACTGGCTGTGCCATTAAGTAAAGTGAATCCACGACAAGGGCGTTATTTAAAATTATTGCCTGCTATTTTGACTTACTTGGTGTACTTGGCACTATTAATTGGTGCTAAAGGTGCCGTTGAGGATGGGAAAATTCCTCCAGCAGGGTTATGGGGGGTGCATGGGCTATTTTTGCTTGTTGCGATGTTAATTTTGGCTTATGAGCCCTTCCAGATGAAAAGGCGACAGCAAAAACAGCTGAAGCAAGCTGCAGTAGCATCAGAGGTGGCAGAAGATGAATAAGATTGACCGTTATATTGCCACTAGTGTCCTGAATGCTACCTTTTTGGTGCTATTAGTGATTGTATCGCTGGATATGCTCTTTGCTTTTGTAGCCGAGTTAGCCAGCATGAAAGCCAGTTATCAGTTGCTAGAAGTACTACAGTATATTGGTTTATCCATCCCTAACCGTATTTATAAATTTATTCCTTTTTCTGCGCTGATTGGTTGTTTGGTTGGCTTAGGAGCATTGGCCAGCAATAGTGAGCTGGTAGTCATGCGTGCTGCAGGGGTATCACTCTGGCGAATCGTGTGGGGAGTCATGCAGCCAACGTTGCTGACTATTTTAATTGGTATTTCCATAGGTGAGTTTGTGTCACCTTATACTGAACAGTTAGCAGATAGTGGCCGAGCAATTGCCCGTAGTAAAGATGGCTCTTCATCTCAGTTCAGTCAACAAGGGGTGTGGCATCGGGAAGGCAATGAGTTTATGCATTTAAATGCCGTAGAGCCTGGTGGTATCGTGCATGGAATTACCCGCTTTAAATTTAATGATAAAAAAGAACTGTTAGAGGCTAGTTTTGCTGATCGTGGCATCTTTAAAGGTGATTATTGGCTATTGCAGAATATTCAGTCTAATCAGTTTAAAGGTGATCGTGTAACCACTGAGCGGCTACCATTTTTGCAATGGCAAACCAGCTTGTCTATGGATCTGCTTAATGTCGTAGTGGTAAAGCCGGATGATTTATCAATTCGCGGTTTAAGCACTTATATTGATTACCTTAGCCAGCAAGGGTTGAATGCAGGTGAGTATCAGTTAGCATTTTGGCGAAAGCTATTGCAGCCTGCAGTTATTATCGGGTTAGTACTGGTGGGTATCTCTTTCGTGTTTGGGCCACTCCGTTCTGTCACAATGGGGTTACGTATTTTTATTGGAGTAATTGTTGGGTTTTCTTTTAATATCTTCCAAGAGTTACTTGGCCCATCCAGTTTGGTATTTGGCTTCTCGCCGCTAATTGCTGTGATTGTGCCACTACTGTTGTGCTTTACGGTGGGTGGGATTTTACTGAAAAGGGCAGGGTAGCTACTTGCCTAACCTAAGTTTGGTGTTGTTGTAAAGAGTGCTTTGGGGCTCTTCTTCCTTTGAAGCTGCAGCAAAAGCTGTTCCCCCCTTTGATAAAGGGGGGCTAGGGGGGATTTAAAGTGATCGTAGTTTGTGAGCTATCTCCGCTTTATTTACTTGTAAAAATCCCCCTCAATCCCCCTTTTTCAAAGGGGGAAGCTAACTAACTCACCTGCTTCTTGCAGCAGCCTAGTTAAAAAAGACAGGTTTAATAATTATTTCTTATTTTTCTCCAGTAATACGACTTCTGTTTTCGCCGCATAGTCGTAAATCGCTTGGTCTTTTGGGTCAAATAAAACCCACAAAATACCGATGCCACCTAATATACAGCTGGGGATGCCTGCGATAAAACGAATCAGGCATTGCTTGAGACTGATGGTTCTTCCTTCGTAGTTGACGACCATAATTCGCCAGGCAATCATTCCTGGTGTTTGACCACTTCTTCGCCAGAAATAAGCATAAAAACCAAAAAAGCCTATAAGTAAAATAGCGCTTAAGTCCCACTTAAATCCCACTGCAGTGGCTTTAGCTTCTCCCACCAAGGTAATACTTAGCCATAGATGAAGGCCTGATATAACAATAGCGATAGCAACTAACAGTAAACTGTCGTATATCATAGCGGCTAGCCGTCGCCAAAGGGGAGCGGAGCCTATAGATGAAAGTGTTTGAGTCATGAAAAATCGTCAACTGCCTGTAACTAAGTCAAAAACGTGTTAAGTCAAAAATAAAGTAGCTAGACCTAAAAATGAGATATAGCCTACAACATCTGTAACAGTGGTTAAAATTACGCTACCTGCCAGTGCAGGGTCAATTTTCAAGGTTTTTAAAATAATGGGCAGTGCGGCTCCTGATATAACAGCAACTACTAGATTAATAATCATTGCTGCAGCAATAACTGTTGAAATAATCCCATCATCGAACCAAACGTAGGCAACCCCCGATACAACCAGTGCCCAAATCAAACCATTCACCAGCCCAACTATACATTCGCGGTTAAGTAGCCAAAACGTGTTAGATTTACCGATTTGGCCCAAGGCCATTGCACGAATCACCAAGGTTAAGGTTTGGCTGCCAGCGATGCCACCCATGCTGGCTACGATTGGCATTAATACCGCTAATGCAACCACCTTATCAATAGTCTCTTGAAACATACCAATAAAGGCAGAAGCAACAAACGCTGTAATAAGGTTAATACCCAGCCAGACTGCCCGGCGCTTAGCTGTTTTCATGGCGGGCGCGAAGGTATCTTCATCATCTTCTAAGCCAGCCATGCTCATGAGTGAGTGATCTGCTTCCTCACGAATAACATCTACAACATCATCGATGGTGATCCGCCCCAGTAGTTTGCCACCATCATCAATAACGGGAGCCGATACCAGGTCTTGCCGCTCAAACAGTTGAGCAACTTGGCTGGCAGGTGTCATGGCATTGATGGGCTCAATATCTGTATTCATCACTTCACGAACAGTGATTGATGGGTTGGTGGTCAGCAGCTTATTAATTGGTAATACACCAATAAACGCATCCTGACGGTTAACTACTAATAAACTATCCGTCATTGCTGGCAGCTCATCATGGCGGCGCAGGTAACGTAATACCACATCAAGCGTATTGCTGGGGCGGATGGTGATCGTATCCGTGTTCATTAAACCACCAGCAGTATCCTCTGGATAAGACAGGATATGCTCGACACGAGCCCGATCCTGAGCATCCATAGAAGACAACACTTGTTGGGTGATTGCGTCTGGTAATTGCTGTAACAGGTCGGCCAAGTCATCGGGATCAAAGCCTGTGGTAATTTCTGCCACTTCAGCTGCATTCATTTGATCCAGGAAGTATTGGCGGACGTCATCACTGAGCTCCTGCAGTACCTCGGCTTCTTGCTCTTTCTCAAGTAGTTGCCATAGCAAGCCTCTGACCTTAGGAGGTGAAGACTCAATTAAATGCGCGGTATCTGCTGCAGGAAGGCTATTCAGCATTCGTTTGACAGGCGAAGAGATCCCTTGATCCAGCGCTAGGCTTAGTTCTTGTAGTTGATCCTCTGATTTTCCGAGTTGTTGTGTGGACATCAGGTAATCCTATTGCTGAGTGCAGCTGGCTTTAGTGCCGCATCCTATAAATAAGTGGTAGTTAGCAGTTTATGGCAGGCTTCCTTCACTCTTATTTATAGGATGTAGTACTAGTTACGTTAGTTACTGATTGGCGGGCTAGTTTACCTGAAGAGCCTGGCTACTGGTATTGTGGATTGTAGCCAGTTTTATAGGTGATTCCAGAAGTCTGGTGCTGGTAGTGAAAAAGTTATTCGCCTTCATCAAAATAGTTATTGATCAATTGAGTAATGGCCTCAAATGCTCTTTTTTCATCTTCACCATCAATTTCAATATCTAAAATTGTCCCTTTACTGGCTGCTAACATCATCACTGACATAATGCTTTTGCCGTCTACCATTTTTCCATCTTTGCCGAGTTTGATGGAGCTGCCAAAAGCGGCAGCAGTAGACACAAACTTTGCTGCAGCTCGGGCATGTAAGCCTAGCTTATTGATGATTGTGACTTTTTCTTGAATCATGGAGCTTAAGGCAATTCTCGATGACGTACTTGAACATTTGGCCACTTTTCACAAAAGTAAGTAGCGAGTTTCTCACTGATATAGACTGAACGATGGTGACCACCCGTACACCCAAGAGCAATAGTAATATAACTTCTATTATTTGCTTCAAAGCACGGCAGCCAACGTTCTACGAAGCGTTTAATGTCATCAAACATATCCAACACTTGTTGTTGGGAGCCTAAAAACTCTTTTACAGGCTCGTCTAGCCCTGAATATTGCCGTAAATGGGTGACCCAGTAGGGGTTTGGCAAACAGCGTACATCAAACACATAGTCTGCATCAATGGGGATTCCTTTTTTAAAGCCAAATGACTGAAATAGTAGTGCCATGCTGCTATGTTGCTTGCGAGCAACGCGCTTGCTTATGGTGTCCCTTAGTTCATGAAGTGAAAGCTGGCTGGTATCAATGGTCAAGTCAGCCAGTCGAGCAATGGGCTCTAGCACTTCTTTTTCTTTTTTGATCGCCTCATCTAATGAGCATTGCTGGCTGGATAATGGGTGTTTGCGTCGGGTTTCACTGAAGCGCTTGAGTAAAGTGGCATGCTCTGCATCAAGGTAAATAATTTCGGCTTCGATTTTTTGTTCTCTAAGCGCATTCATGATAGATGGGAAGCGCCTTAAATCCTGAGAGATATTTCGAGCGTCAATACTAATAGCAGCCTTATCATAGAGAGGCTCTTTTTCCATTTCTTCAACAAAGGCAGGGAGTAAGCCAGCAGGCATATTATCAATGCAATAATAGCCTTGGTCTTCAAGTACATGTAAGCCTGTACTTTTGCCTGAGCCTGAGCGGCCACTAATTATTATTAACTTCATAAATACGCAGAGTGTTTTGTAAATTCTTACTATAACAGAGTTTAAATGATATACGGCAGTTAATTAAATAATAGTCGCCAGAAGAGTGCTTCAAGCGAATATCATAAGAACGCTCACTGCAAATGAATAGAGACAAGCGATGGTAAATTTATGCAGTAGGAACGCTTTGGATTGCTACATCAAATAAGTCTGGATTAGTGTCTGCTTGGCGCAAGTTATTGCGGTAGCTTGAGTTTTCAAATCGAGTGGCTAGCTCTTGTAGGATGGCGAGGTGCTCATTAGTGGCTTCGGCAGGAACGACCAGGGCAAAAATAACATCCACAGGGTGTCCGTCTATTGCGTCAAAGTCGATGCCTTCTTCCAGTTTTAGCAGGCAGGCAAATGGCTTGTGGCAGCTTTCAAGGCGACAATGGGGAATGGCAATCCCATTCCCAAAGCCTGTGCTCCCTAATCGCTCACGGTTGATTAAGTTATCAAACAGCTCGTTAGCATCAATATCACTGGAATACTCGGCTAATAGGTTGGCAATAAGCTGTAAAACACGTTTTTTACTCCCCCCTTGCACCCCGGTAAGGGTGCATTGCGGGAGAAGGAATTGTTCGATTTTCATGCTTTTTAAATAAGTAAACTACTTTAACGAATACTGGCTCCCTGGAGTCGATCCAGGGTTTTCTCTTTATGCTTGCTGAGTTGCCGGCCTAGTTTATCACTAAGTAAGTCAATTGCTGCATACATATCTTCAGATTCTGCTGTGGCGGCAATATCAGCACCTCTTACATGCAAATTCGCTTCTGCTTTTTGGCGCAGTTTTTCGACACTTAGGGTGATTTGCACGTTAGTAATGCTATCGTAATGGTTTTCAATGCGATCGAGCTTTTTGATGACATATTGGCGCAACGCATCAGTCACTTCTACATGATGACCACTGATGTTAACTTGCATGCAACGACCTCCTAATAGGACTTAATGGTTGTTAACCAGCTTCACTTAATTGTAAGGCTGATTGTCAACTGCTTCATTACTGAGTGTAATGCCAGCAGATTTGGTATTGCTTGTTGCTAGTCAATATAACGCATGGTTGAGCGCTAATCTGTTTGATACCTCTACACATGCATCCACTTCATACCAACCGCTTTCGTTCGTTAGACGGTGGGATGGATAGGGATTCACGATATTTGGCAATCGTTCGTCTTGCCACCTTGATACCTTGTTCTTCCAGTAAGCTGGCAATTTTGCTGTCACTTAATGGTTTTTTAGGGTTCTCTACTGATACTAACTTTTTAATGATAGCTCGGATAGCCGTAGATGAGCATTCTCCGCCTGATGAGGTGCTGACATGGCTTGAGAAGAAATACTTCAGCTCAAAGATGCCTCTTGGCGTATGCATGTATTTTTGGGTAGTTACTCGAGATATAGTAGATTCGTGCATACCCACTGCTTCGGCGATATCGTGCAGGACTAATGGCTTCATTGCCTCTTCGCCATACTCTAAAAAACCACGCTGATGTTCAACTATGCGAGTTGCTACTTTCATTAGTGTTTCATTACGACTTTGTAAGCTTTTTAAAAACCAACGGGCTTCTTGCAAATGGTTTTTCAGATAAGTGTTGTCTGAGCTGCTATCAGCTCGCTTAACCAATGATGCGTAATTATTATTTATACGTAGTTTAGGCGTGGCCTCCGCATTAAGCTCTACCAACCAGCGATCATTATGCTTTCTGACAAATACATCAGGAATTACATATTCTGTTTCAGATGGCTGGATGTCAGCGCCAGGCTTTGGATTAAGGGCTTGAATCAACTTGATGCTTTCGGCTAGTTCTTCTTCTTTAAGTTTAGTACGACGCATAAGCTGGTTGTAGTCATGATGACCCAGTAAACCTAAGTGTTTGGCTACAATCAATCTAGCGTTATCAAGAAAAGGGGTGTCTTCAGGTAAGTGAGACAGCTGAATTTGTAAGCATTCCTGTAAGCCTCTTGCTGCCACACCAACAGGGTCAAAGTGTTGGAGGCGTCTTAAGACTATTTCCACTTCCTCTTGGGATATTTCCAACTCTGGGTCCAGGCCTTCCCAAATCTCTTCAGTGCTGCAACTGAGATAGCCATCATCATTGATCGCATCAATGATAGCAATTGCTACCAAGCGATCATTATCTGACATTGGGGTTAAGTTAAGCTGCCATTCTAAATGACTGTGTAAGGACTCTGTTGTGCCATTACGATTACTAAAGTCATACTCATCATCATCTCCTGAAGCTGAGCTAATAGGGGCTGAAGAGGTTTGATAGATATCATCCCAGGCGCTATCAACTGGGAGGTCATTGGGAATTTCTTCTGACCAGCTGGTTTCCTCAGTGCCATCATGGCTGCTGCTTTCAGATGTGCTGTTATCTTGACTTTTGGAGGAATCTGATCCATTCAGGCCAGCACTGTTGAGCTGCTGAGGGTCATTGTCATTACTATCACTGTTTGTTGATGAGTTGTTGTCAGACTCATCGGTCAGCTCAAGCATTGGATTGGATTCAAGCGCTTGCTGAACTTCTTGCTGTAAATCCAGTGTGGATAGTTGGAGTAGTTTTATGGCTTGTTGCAGCTGAGGCGTCATCGTCAGCTGCTGGCCAATTTTCAAAACCAGGGATGGCTTCATTGCTAAACAATTACCTTATAGTGCAATCGTGCCTGTTTTGATTTGGCAAAGTCAACAACAATGGAAGTGCATTCAAAGGCGGTTACCTGAGTTGCTGCTGAACAAGCCACTGAATGTTTCCATTGCACCTATTATTAATGTCAATTGTGTGTTTATTTCAATTGTTTACAGTATTACTGTTGTTGTTTCTTGTGCTCTTACTGGCTTTTTAGCTGAGCTACTAAAAATTATATGAGTATCCTTGCCAGTTGTCTTATATTTTAAAGTCGTGTCCGAGGTAAACCTCTTTTACTTGCTGGTTGGTCATTATCGCTTCGGCGTTACCCTCTGCAATAATATGTCCCTCACTAACTATGTATGCATTCTCGCAAATATCAAGTGTTTCTCGAACATGGTGGTCAGTAATCAGTACGCCTATACCGCGGTCTTTCAAGTGCCAGACAATATCTTTAATGTCTTTTACAGAAATTGGGTCAACCCCGGCAAAAGGCTCATCAAGTAGGATGAAGGATGGCTCAGTTGCTAAGGCTCTGGCAATTTCTACCCGGCGACGCTCTCCTCCAGATAAACTCATACCCTTATTGTCTTTTATATGGGTGATATTGAACTCTTCAAGTAGTGAGTTAAGTTTTTCTTGGCGCTGCTTCCGATTTAGCTCTTTACGGGTTTCTAAAATAGCTAATATGTTTTCAGTGACAGTTAATTTACGAAAAACAGAGGCTTCCTGTGGTAAGTAGCCAATGCCTGCCTGGGCTCGTCCATGCATGGGGAAGTGAGTAATATCTTGTTCGTCAATCCAGACACTGCCATGATCTGACTGGACTAGACCAACAATCATATAGAAACAAGTGGTTTTTCCTGCGCCATTGGGGCCTAGCAGACCAACTACCTGACCACTTTTAATTTTCAAGGAAACATCTTTTACAACAGCACGGCCTTTATAACTTTTGGCAAGGTGCTCGGCTTTCAATATACTCATATACGACTATTATTTCTTTTTGCTACGGGGTTGCAGTACCATTTCAACGCGGCCTTCATTGGTTTTACCGCCTTTTGCATTCACTTTCTGGGTTTTCGCAAAGTAGTCTATTTGGCTGCCAGTAAAGGTATTGCCTTCTTGGAATAGCTTAGCGTTAGTGATTACTTCTACTTTTTCATTGGTAGCGTAGTACTTGATAGTACGACCATAGGCTTTGATAAGCTCTTTGTTTTCTGCTGGTTTTTCACGATAGTGTGCAGGGCGGCCTACAGCAACAATTTTGTTAATCCCATTGCTGTCTGAATAAAGAGTGACTTTATCACCTCTTATTTGAATAGTGCCTTGGGTGATAATGACGTTGCCAGTGTAAATGTATACACCAGACTTATCATCAATATCAGCACTTTTGGCTTTAATATTGATGGGCTTATCTTTGTCATTGGGAAGTGCCCAGCTTAACAGACTAAGCCCGGCAGCTGAGATAGCAATAATCCCTACAATCAAATTACTGATTAACTTCATAGTGTCCCCTGACATTAGAAAACAGTTGAATTCTATCTTTTGCTAAAAATGCGCGCATGCCAACTCCTTGGGTAATAGAGCCGTTGGGTGATGTTATCACAACTGGATGTTGAGTATCGGCGACTTCTTCCTCGGCATAAAGAGTTAAAAAGTCGGTTTTGAGTAAAGTGCCAAGTTCACCATTGGACTTAAGCTCTTTGACTCTTACCTGGTCAGATAACTCAAGGATATCGCCACCAGGTAATAAGCGCCCGTGTTTAGCAGTGGTTTTCCATTGGTCGTCACTAGTTGCCTTGTACAAATCAATATTAGGCTTTGCTAATAAAGATACGTCATTATGTGGGTAATGACTGATTTTGTCTGCAACGAGCAAATAGTCTTTATTCCCCTCTAAAGTAAACTGAGTAACACGAGGGTTTATCAAGTAGTAGTCTGGTGCCTGCTCAAGGTTATTTGCTAGAGGCTCACTTGAGCTGGGCACTGGTGTTGAGGTTGTGCCAAGCATAAGATAGCCGCAGTAAGCAATTACTAAAATAACAATTAAGCTGATAATACTGCTTCGATTCATTCGCTTGCCTGTATATAAGGAGTTAGAGCTGGTTGTAAGGTATTTTGTGCGCTCATAATGAAGTCACAAACCTCCCTTACTGCGCCAGCTCCCCCTGGTGTTTGAGTCACGCCATCAGCATGCTTTTTAACCAGCCAATAGCCATTGGGAACAGTTAGGCCCAAGCCTACTTGCTGAATGGCTGGTAAGTCAGGCAGGTCATCACCTACATAGGCTATCTCTTGCCAATCTAACTTAAGCTGTTGACGAATTTCGTTTAAAGCGACTTGTTTGTCTTCTCTGCCTTGTAATAACAGTTCAATACCCAAGTCTTTTGCACGCTTTGCTACAACGGTTGTTTCTCGGCCTGTTATAATAGCAACTTTTACGCCCGTTGACTGGAGCATCTTAATGCCATGGCCATCCAAAATGTTAAAGGTTTTAAATTCCTGACCATCAGCCGTAAAGTACAGCCGGCCATCAGTCATTACCCCATCTACATCAAGCCCAAGAAGTTTAATCGCTTGTGCTTTGACTATTAATTGTGGGTCAAGGTTCATACAACGCCTGCTTTGATAATGTCGTGTAAATGGATAACGCCTTCAATTTGACTGTGTTGACTAATGACGACCAAACTGGTGATTTTATGATCTTCCATAATGTTTAAGGCTTCTGCTGCTAATATGTCGGCACTTACGGTCTTACACTGAGTTGTCATCACCTGGTTGATTGGGGTTGTATGGAGGTTGAGCTCTTGATCTAGAACTCGGCGCAAATCACCATCAGTAAAAACGCCTAATAATTGGTTTTCTGAGTCAGCAATTGCTGTCATCCCTAGGCCTTTTTGGGAAATGACAATTAAGGCTTCTTTTAAAGGCGTTGATAAGCTAACGATAGGGAGTTGCTGTCCAGTATGCATAATATCTGCAACTTTAAGTAGCAGCTTCCGACCCAGACTGCCACCAGGATGCGAAAAGGCAAAGTCTTCAGCTGTAAACCCTCTAGCCTCTAGCAGAGCAATTGCCAAAGCGTCACCTAGTACTAGGCTAACTGTCGTGCTTGAGGTAGGTGCTAGGTCTAGTGGGCAGGCTTCTTTTTCTACATAGGTGTTTAGGTTGACATCAGCTGCTTGCGCTAATGCTGACTTCTCATTGCCTGTCATACTGATCAAGGGGGTGCCTAGCCGCTTTAAGAGGGGAATTAACATCACCAGCTCAGCAGTATTGCCTGAGTTAGATAAAGCTAACACCACATCGTTATCGGTAATCATGCCCATATCACCATGACTGGCCTCACCAGGGTGAACAAAAAAAGCGGGAGTTCCTGTGCTGGCAAGCGTTGCAGCAATCTTGTTGCCGATATGGCCAGACTTGCCCATGCCTACTACAACTACACGGCCTTTACAGTTCAACATTATTTGGCAGGCTTGGGTGAAAGCGCCATCTATGCGGGGAATCAGTTTATCAATAGCCTCCCGCTCACTTTCAATGGTGCGAATAGCGGACTGAGCAAAATCAATTTCGTGTGACATAGTTCCAATGACGTAGTTGCTTTGAGATGCAAATTATTTGGTATTTGTCGTAATTGAGCAAGGTAAAATATTCGACTGATAAACAGTTAGAGCAAGCTAGCAGCTAAGAGCACAAGTCTACAGCTAATAATAACAAATATCGACCGAGAGCTGTGCTACTTGAGTTGAGATATATGCTTTGAGATAACGATCGTTTAGATTTGTATTGAGGGAAAGCCGCTTCTCTATTTCGCGGCGAGGTGATTTCATGGGAAGGGCGATAAGTTAGCTATATTTTGCTGGATGTCATGAATATTGTCTCAATATTAACCACTGTATTAGCTGTTAATATGTAGCTTGGTCAGCACATTTAATTTAGGAATATTAATTATTATAAAATAACTAAAAAGTTTTCTTTATTCATCAGTTATTGTATGAATTGGATAGGATATTCCCTCGACTTATCCCGCAGCCTTGAAAGCAAATAGGAGTGCTTAAACGGTCAAAATGAAAAATGCGATCTGGTGTTAAGAAATAGCTGGGTATTTTATTTTACGGTCTTTGTTAACTGGGGTGATGACTACTTAATTGATGAGTGTTAATTAAATTATTTTAACGCTTGAATAGGTGGTTTTGAAGTTGTTTTTAATTATTTGGTGATTGCCCAAAAATTTATTTCTTAGCATAAAGGCGAAGCACTGTTATCGCTTTAGTTTTTTGGTAGCGGTGAAAATACGAGGTTACTCCCCATGCTGATAAAAAATATTAGCGCAATTGCATTAGTCGGTGCTTTAAGTGGTCTAGGGTTTGCTGGTGAGCAGCCACCTGCTTGGATTACAGTAGATGATGAAGCATATCAGTTAGTAAAGGAAGGAATGCCAAGCTTATTTACTGGTTATGAAACAGAGCAAGGTTTAATTGACCGGCTGGCAAATATTAGTCAGGGTAAAGTACATATTGTTGCTATTCACCCTAAAAAAGTTACTGCATTAAGCTTGTATTTGCATATGAAGCAAAAACGTTGTGGTGGTTTTATTCAGCATGAGACTGCTGAGGCGGCTATCTCTGGTGTTGCTAATGCATTTAACCCACCAGCATCAATTGCTGCTATCAACTATCAGATCAGTGAAGATGACATGGTAAGGAAGCTGATTGGTCAAACCAAAGAAAGCAGTATTCGTGAAACTATACAGCAATTGTCGCGTTACCATGATCGTTATTATAAAAGCAAAACTGGGGTAGAAGCAGCTAATTGGATTAAAGACTATTGGCAAAAGCTAGCAGGTGATAAAACTGGGGTATCGGTAAAAACAGTTGATCATAATGATTGGCAACAACCTTCAGTGGTGATGACCTGGCAGGGCTCTGAAACACCCGATGAAATTGTTGTGATCGGTGGTCATTTGGATTCGATTAATGGTCGGAATATTAGTCTAAAAGCGCCAGGAGCAGATGATAATGCCTCGGGTATTGCCACAATTACGGAAGTGATTCGGGTTTTAGTAGAGAGTAACTTTAAACCGAAAAAGACCATTAAATTTATGGGGTATGCTGCTGAGGAAGTAGGGCTGAGAGGCTCTTCTGAAATAGCGCGTCAACATAAAAATCAAGGGGCTAAAGTTGTTGGTGTATTACAGTTAGATATGACTAACTACAATGGCTCTCAAGATGATTTCAATTTAGTTTCAGATTACACCAATGACAGGCAAAATAAGTTTATTGCGGAGTTATCGAAAAAGTACTTGCCTCAATTAAAGGTTGGCTATACTCGCTGTGGCTATGGTTGTTCAGATCATGCGTCATGGCATAATAATGGCTTTCCTGCATCAATGCCCTTTGAGGCTAAGTTTAATCAAAGTAATAGAAGTATCCATACTGAGCGAGATACTTTGGATCAAATGGGAGGCAATGCGAACCATGCATTGAAGTTCTCAAAGCTAGCTACTGCATTTGTGGTGGAAATGGCTAAGCATGCAGGTAATGGTAACCCTCAGCCACCTAAGCCAGATCCAAACCCCAATCCAGATGATGGTAAGTATAAGCAACTATCAACAGGAAAAGGGACTTGTTTAGGTATTCTATCCGATAGTGGTAAAACAGGAATCCGGGCCAGTTCAGGAGACTGTACTGGAGCTACTAGTCAGCTATGGAGTATTGATAGTAAAGGCCTGGTTCATCCTAAGCATGCGCCAAATAAATGTTTGATAATGCGAAATTGGAAAAAAGGTGTGAATACCGCTGAGCTGGGAGAGTGTAAAGCAGAGCAGCTGAATCAACGCTGGCAATTAGATGGTGGTCGAATCAATAACTTAGCATACCCTAACTTTTATTTGACACATTTCGGACGCTATTATGGCGACTGGACGGGGGTATGGAAAAAATACAAAAGCGACTATCAAAAGTGGAGCTGGAAAAAATAAGTAACAGAAAATTGAATCGCATGTTAAATGAATAATATGCGCAAACTTGATCTGATTAAAAAACAAGCAAAATTGAGGTGTGTTTTATAGGCTGGCTACTTAAGCCAGCTTTTTGTAGTATTTCTTTCCGCGTATAAAAATAAAAAATCTGCTTGCTGTTTAATAAATAGGAAAGATACCTATTCGACCCTCTTCTAGATCATGCTATTCTCCGCAGCGGCTGTATAATTACTGTTCAGGTTATGGTGTGAGCGTAATTTAACTTTTACTAAGTTTACTAAAGTAGTGTTACCATACCTCGCAAGACGCATACTTAATAAACGACTGGTGCTGATAAACGTGTTGTTGATGGATAAGGTGGTCACCTGATGACGGCTCATGATAATAACTTTGTGGAAATCAAAGGGCTTAGCTATCGTCGTGGAGATCGGGTTATTTTTGATGACATCAATATTGATATTCCTCGTGGTAAAGTAACGGGCATTATGGGGCCTAGTGGTACAGGAAAAACCACGTTGCTCAGATTAATTGGTGCTCAACTAAGGCCTGAAGCGGGAGATATCGTTGTTGATGGACAGAACGTACCTAAGCTGTCTCGTAAAGAGCTATTTGAGCTACGCAGTAAAATGGGCATGCTATTTCAAAGTGGCGCTCTATTCACGGATATGAGTGTTTATGAAAACGTAGCCTTTCCGCTTAGGGTTCATACTGAGCTGCCTGAATCAATGGTGCATGATATTGTATTGATGAAGCTTCAGGCTGTTGGCTTGCGAGGTGCGAGAGACTTAATGCCTAGTGAGCTATCTGGGGGGATGGCTCGTCGTGTTGCTTTAGCTCGAGCAATTGCGTTAGACCCAGTAATGATAATGTATGATGAGCCATTTGTAGGTCAGGACCCTATTGCAATGGGGGTGCTGGTTCAGTTGGTACGTATGTTAAATGATGCCTTGAATTTAACCAGTATTGTGGTATCTCACGATATTCATGAAACAGCCAGTATTGCAGATTACTTATATTTGATTAGTGATGCCAAAGTAATTGGGCATGGTACGCCAGAAGCGTTATTGAATTCAGATGATCCTAGAATTACCCAGTTTATGCAGGGCTTGCCTGATGGTCCGGTACCTTTCCACTACCCAGCACAAAATTATGCTGATGATTTGATGGGAGGGGGTATTTAGTGATTCATGATTTTTGGGCTTTTTTACGCCGGCTGGGGCAAGCAGGGTTACTTAAAGTAGAAGCGATTGGCCGCTCAGGTATTTATCTGATGCTTGCTATTTTTGGTCGCTCAGGTTTTGGCTCTAAATTTCAGTTGTTACTCCAGCAGCTTTATTCTGTTGGTGTGTTATCGCTCATTATTATCGCTGTTTCAGGCTTATTTATTGGTATGGTGCTTGGCCTTCAAGGCTATAACATTTTAGTTCGCTATGGCTCTCAAGAAGCTGTCGGGCAAATGGTAGCATTAACCTTAGTACGTGAGCTGGGACCAGTTGTTACCGCATTATTATTTGCAGGACGGGCCGGCTCGGCGTTGACTGCTGAAATAGGGCTAATGAAAGCCACGGAGCAACTGTCTAGTATGGAGATGATAGGGGTTGATCCATTAAAAAGAATTGTTGCTCCCCGCTTTTGGGCTGGATTTATATCCATGCCATTGCTGGTTGCCATTTTCAATATGGTGGGTGTCGTAGGTGGCGCTATGGTTGGCGTAGATTGGCTTTCGATTGATGAAGGCTCTTTCTGGGGCAATATGCAACAAACAGTAAACTTTGGCGATGATGTGGTAAACGGCATTATTAAAAGCTTAGTGTTTGGTTTTGTTGTTACATGGATCGCGGTTTTTCAGGGCTACGACACTCTTCCTACTTCGGAAGGCATTAGTCGTGCAACTACAAAAACCGTTGTTTACTCGTCCTTGGCTATCCTTGGGCTCGACTTTATCTTAACTGCAGTTATGTTTGGAGATTTATAAGATGCGCATGAGAACGGTGGAGATCAGCGTCGGTGCGTTCATGCTAGCAGGGATTTTTGCCCTGGTGATGCTAGCACTTAAAGTGAGCGGCTTGTCTATAGAAAATAATCAGCAAACTTACCGGGTTCATGCTTTCTTCGATAATGTCGGAGGACTAAGCCTACGAGCCAAGGTTTCAATGAGTGGAGTCACTATTGGCCGAGTTGTTGATATCAAGCTTGATAAAGAACTGTATCGAGCCAAAGTGGTAATGGATATTCATAGTGATGTTAAAAATATCCCGCTAGATAGTACAGCAAGCATACTAACTGCTGGTCTTTTGGGAGAACAATATATAGGCATTAGTGTGGGTGGGGAGGAAGAGTTCCTGGATGATGGTGATGAGCTCGAAGACACTCAGTCGGCACTGATATTGGAAGATTTAATAGGAAAATTCCTACTAAATACAGTCAAGCAAACTGATAGTAATTAATTGGCTTAAGGAAGCTCTATGAAAGTGATGTCTCAATACGTTTCAAAACAGTGGTTAATAAAGCTAGTGTTGGCTTTTAGCTGGTTGTTAGCAGTCACAACTTTAGCTCCCGTTTATGCTGATGAAAGCCCTGATGCAACAGTTAAAACAGCAACAGATAAAATGCTAGCTGTGATTAAAGCAGGCAAGCAAAGCTATAAAAAAACACCAGATAAGTTTTATTCTCAGCTACTAGAAGTACTTGAGCCTGTGGTTGCTTTTGATGTAATTGCTCGAGGAGTAATGAGTATTAAATACTCTAAAAATGCTTCAGACAAACAAGTTGTTCAGTTCACCGAAGCATTTAAAATGAGCATGGTCGAGTTTTATGGTAAGGCACTGCTGAAGTATGACAATGAAAAAATAGAAGTACACCCGGTAAATAAAGCGACTCTCAAGAAAAAGAGGGTGCCTGTCAACATGACAATTCATGCTGCAGATGGAGTCACTTATCCACTGACTTACACTATGTTCAAAGACAAAAAGGTTGATCAGTGGAAAATGCGCAATGTGATTGTCAATGGCATTAACATTGGAAAACTATTCAGAACTCAATTTTCTGAAGCGATGCAGCAGAATAAAGGTGATTTGCAGCAAGTTATCAATAACTGGACTGACATTATGAAAGCTGCAAATGAAAAGGGTAAGTCTTAGTGGTTGACGGTGAAGTGCTTTCAACCGCTCCTGGTCAGTTAAAGCTGGTCGGGAGTGTTACCTTTAGGGCTGCAGCAACCATTGAGCAGCAAGGGCGTGAGCTATTAATTAAACAGGCTGGTAACTGTACAGTAGATTTGTCTGAGGTCAGAGAAGCAGGCAGTGCGGCCTTATCAGTGTTACTTTCCTGGATGCGTCAAGCCCATCACCTTTCAATAAACTTATCGATTGTCAATATGCCTACTGATCTCTATGACTTAGCTAGGGTCAGTGGCTTGGATACTGTGCTGCCAATTCAGCAGGCATAGTAGGCCCGTGCCTTATCACACAGCATTTTGAAGTGAAATTGGAGCCTTCAGCAATGGAGGCTTATCTAAAGCTTTTAACAGCCTTTCTTGCTTTGCCCTAAACCCTTCCTATTTTGGCACCAAAATAGGAAAAGGCTTCCAAAAAGGTGTGTCAGTTTTCGCCTTTTTGCTTGTTTTTATATATCATAACCGCCCTTTCTTGAAGCAGTAACTTCATAGCAGATTATTATTTAAACATACTGATATTTAAATATTTAGAAAGCACCCTGGTATAACCTTTACTTTAAGGGTGCTCAGGATCAGGAGAAGACAAGTGCAGGCATTAGAAGTTAAGCAGCTATTAGAGTCAACTTTGCCCAATACTGAAGTTGTGGTGGCAGGTGAAGGCTGTAACTTTCAATTAACATTAGTTAGTGATGAACTAATGGCACTTTCCCCTGTAAAGCGCCAACAGCAAGTTTATGCACTTTTAAATGAGGCTATTACCTCTGGTGCAATTCATGCAGTGACTATGAAGTTTTGTAGTGTGGCTGACTGGCAAGCTCAGGCTTGATAAACCAGTAGAACAACATAGCCTGACTATTTATTGAAGTAACAAATTAACGGGAGCGTGCATGGATAAACTGATTATTTCCGGTGGAGTAAAACTTGATGGTGAAATTCGAATTTCAGGTGCAAAAAATGCTGCACTACCCATCTTAGCTGCTACGCTCCTGGCTGATGAGCCTGTCACTGTTTGTAATTTACCCCACTTGAATGACATTACCACTATGATTGAGCTGTTTGGCCGCATGGGGGTCGAGCTAGTGATTGATGAAAAGCTCAATGTGGAAGTGCACGCCAATACAATTAAAAGTCTTCATGCTCCCTATGAATTAGTTAAAACCATGCGTGCTTCGATTTTGGTTTTAGGGCCAATGGTCGCCCACTTTGGTCGCGCTGAAGTGGCTTTGCCTGGTGGTTGTGCTATTGGAAGTAGACCCGTTGATTTGCATATCCGTGGCTTGGAAGCAATGGGTGCTGACATTAAAGTTGAAGATGGCTATATCAAAGCGAGTGTTGATGGGCGCTTGAAAGGAGCCAAAATATTTCTTGATACGGTTACAGTAACTGGTACTGAAAACCTGTTGATGGCTGCCTGCTTAGCAGATGGAGAAACTATCATTGAAAATGCTGCCAGGGAGCCTGAAGTAGTTGATCTAGCCCACTGCTTGATAAAAATGGGGGCCAAAATTACTGGCCATGGTACTGACACTATTCGAATACAAGGTGTAGAGAGACTATCTGGTTGTCACTACTCGGTGCTACCAGACCGGATTGAAACGGGTACCTATTTAATTGCAGCTGCTGCAACTGGTGGGCGGATCAAAGTTAAAGATACTGCTCCTGATACTCTTGATGCTGTACTTGTAAAACTAAAGGAAGCAGGGGCTCATTTAGAAGTGGGTGAAGACTGGATTGAGCTGGATATGAAAGGTCAGCGTCCCCAAGCTGTCAGTTTAAAAACAGCTCCATATCCCGCTTTTCCAACTGATATGCAAGCACAGTTTACGGCTATGAATGCGGTAGCAGAAGGCACTGGCCGTATCACCGAAACCATTTTTGAAAACCGTTTTATGCATGCTTTAGAAATGATTCGAATGGGTGCAGATATGGTAGTAGAAGGCAATACAGTGATTGTGACAGGTGTCCCTCACTTAAAAGCTGCCCCAGTAATGGCGACTGACTTACGGGCATCGGCTAGCTTGGTTATTGCTGGTTTGGTTGCAGAAGGTGACACGGTAGTTGATCGCATTTACCATATTGACCGAGGTTATGAGTGTATAGAAGAAAAACTTCAATTATTGGGCGCTAAGATAAGGCGGACACCTTCCTAACGTAGTCGAAACCAAGGCATGAAACAATCAATTATGATCGCCCTTTCTAAAGGGCGAATTTTAAAAGAAACCTTACCCCTATTAAAACAAGCTGGTATAGAGCCTACCGAAGACCTTAATAGTCGCAAGCTGATTTTTCCTACCAACCATTCTCATATTAATTTACTTATTGTTCGTGCTACTGATGTGCCCACTTATGTAGAGTATGGCGCTGCTGATCTGGGGGTATCAGGCAAAGATGTGTTGCTTGAGCATGGTAGTCAGGCCTTGTATGAGCCTCTCGATTTAAAAATTGCCCAATGCAAGCTAATGACGGCAGGACCAGTGGGGCGAGAGCCTAGGCCAGGTCGGCTTAAAGTGGCGACTAAGTTTGTCAATATTGCCAAGCGCTATTATGCCGAGCAGGGTAAGCAGGTGGATATTATCAAGCTATATGGCTCTATGGAGCTGGCTCCTTTGGTTGGTTTGGCAGATAAGATTATTGATGTGGTTGATACGGGTAACACACTCAGGGCTAATGGCTTAGAGCCACAGGAATTAATAGCTCATATCAGCTCTCGGTTAGTAGTTAATAAAGCAGCCATGAAAGTGAAGCACCACGAGTTAAAGGAAATAATAGATGGACTTAAACAAGCTGTACTAAACACAAGTAATAACCAATAAATTAGTATTACAAGCAGTACCATTTATATAAGAGGTTCCAACAGTGTCTGGTGTGTCTATTACCCGGTTAAATTCATCGGCTGAGTCGTTTAACCAGCAGTTAGACGAGTTGCTTAAGTGGGAAGCCGTTTCTGACCTGAATGTTAATCAAACCGTCGCAGAAATTATCAATCAGATCAGACAGCATGGAGATGAGGCATTAATAAAGTATACCAATCAATTTGATCGTCTCTCAGTTGACTCAGTGGAGGAGTTAGCTATCTCTCCCGAAGCGTTACAAGCGGCGTTAGAGCAAATATCTTTTGAGCAAAAACAAGCACTAACAGAGGCTGCGAGCCGAATTCGCCAATATCATGAAGAACAGAAGAGCTGCTCTTGGCAATACGCTGAACTAGACGGCACTATTCTTGGCCAGCAGGTAATGCCCTTAGATCGAGTGGGGGTCTATGTACCAGGAGGTAAAGCGGCTTATCCTTCTTCAGTACTGATGAATGTGATTCCTGCCAAAGTTGCAGGAGTAAAAGAAGTAATCATGGTGGTGCCGACTCCCGATGACCAAGTCAATGCACTGGTTTTAGCCGCTGCTGCAATTGCTGGGGTAGATAAGGTATTTCGAGTGGGAGGTGCACAGGCGGTAGCTGCCCTAGCGTATGGCACTGCAACTATCCCCAGCGTCGACAAGATAGTAGGGCCTGGCAATATTTATGTAGCAACAGCAAAGCGAATGGTCTTTGGTCAGGTTGGTATCGACATGATTGCTGGGCCATCTGAGATTCTGGTGGTGTGTGATGGCAAAACCAACCCAGATTGGATTGCAATGGATTTGTTTTCCCAAGCGGAACATGATGAAGATGCTCAAGCGATTTTAATTTCACCTGACAGCAGCTATTTAGAGGCAGTTGAAAGTAGCATCAATAAGCTGTTACCTGAAATGGAGCGGGCAGAGATTATTCGTCAGTCGCTATCTTGTCGAGGCGCTTTAATTCAGGTTGCTGATATCGATGAAGCTATTGAGATTACTAATCGTATTGCGCCTGAGCACTTGGAACTATCAATTGAAAACCCTGAACAATACCTGCCTGTAATTCGTCATGCTGGGGCAATTT
This sequence comes from Spartinivicinus poritis, assembly GCF_028858535.1. Classification (NCBI taxonomy): domain Bacteria; kingdom Pseudomonadati; phylum Pseudomonadota; class Gammaproteobacteria; order Oceanospirillales; family Zooshikellaceae; genus Spartinivicinus; species Spartinivicinus poritis. The sequence continues at coordinate 319,959 of NZ_JAPMOU010000001.1, read as the reverse complement.
TCATGGGCCGACATACCCCTGAAGCACTGGGTGATTACTGTGCAGGTCCAAATCACGTGTTGCCTACCTCTGGTACTGCACGCTTCTCATCTCCATTAGGTGTTTACGACTTTGAGAAGCGTTCTTCTATTATTAACTTTAGTGCTAAGGGTGCGACAAAAGCTGGTCTAGTGGCTTCAGTACTGGCTAGAGGAGAAGGGTTAACTGCTCATGCGCGTTCTGCTGAGTTTCGGATCGACAAGCAGAGCATGGGAGAATAAGTATGCCACAAAAAGAACTTGATCAGGCTGTCCAGGCACGAGTAGAAAAGTGGGTTCGTTCTGATATTCAGTCGCTTAAAGCTTACCAGGTTGCTGATGCTTCAGGGCTAATCAAGCTTGATGCAATGGAGAACCCCTATACCTGGGAGGAAGAACTAAAGCAGCAGTGGCTAGCGGAAATGCAACAACAGTCGCTAAATCGCTATCCAGATCCATCGGGAAAAAGTGTTGTTGCTGGATTAAAGGAAGTATTTGGGATAGATCAGCGTTATGACGTGCTGTTAGGTAACGGCTCAGATGAACTGATTCAAATCATTATTGCAGCGTTGGCTGCTGATAACTTAACAGTGTTGTCACCTGAGCCCAGTTTCGTTATGTACGAGATGATCGCCAAGTTCCTTAGGGTCAACTATGTGGGCGTCCCACTGGGTAATGACTTTACGTTGGATTTGACAGCAATGTTGGATGCAATCGAAGCTCATCAGCCTGGCGTAGTTTTCCTAGCCCAGCCCAATAACCCAACAGGTAATTTATTTGGTGAGGAAAAGGTACGTCGAATAATAGAAGCGTCACCTGGCTTGGTAGTGGTTGATGAAGCTTATTTGGCTTTTGCTGAGAGCAATGCTCTAACACTGCTAGCAGACTATAGCAACCTGGTGGTCATGCGTACATTATCCAAAGTAGGCTTAGCTGGTTTAAGGCTGGGCTTTTTAGTGGGGCATCCTGGTTGGATCAATGAACTTAATAAAGTGAGGTTGCCTTACAATATTAATCAACTGACCCAGGTCAGTGCTCAGTTTGCGTTATTGCACTACAACCAGCTGGCTGAGCAAATAACCCAATTAGTGGTAGATCGCGAGCGGCTGTTTGAGTCTCTTCAGCAGCTTGAAGGAATTACCGTCTGGCCAAGCCAAGCCAATTTTCTGTTATTCCGAAGCCTTACAGTACCTGCTAAAGCGTTGCATCAAGCACTCATAAAAGAAGGTGTTTTAATTAAATGCCTTGATGGTGCTCACCCACTGCTTACTGGTTGCTTAAGAGTGACGGTAGGAGCACCTGCAGAAAATGAAGCTTTTCTTAAAGTACTATCTGCACTTTTGTCGTGATTATATACAAACTAATTAACCAATGAGGAGAACTCATTGGTTAATCTTTTTAGCGTCTTGGTTTTGTCCTAGGTTTTAAGCTTGGCCGCTGACCAATTACTGATTCAACAACAAGCTTTTGTCCATTTCTAATTGCCTTAATTACAACCTGTTCACCTGGTTGCATTAAAGCCACTTGCTGCATGACTTTGCGACCAGCTTTAGTTGACATGCCATTGATTTCAGTGATGATATCCCCTCGCTGCAAACCTGCTTGGTGTGCAGGCCCATTGCGATAAACACCAGTAATCAAAATACCATCTTTGTTTTTTAAGCCGAAAGCATCAGCGAGTTCTGGTGTTAGTGACTGAGCTTCAATACCGAGCCAGCCTCGAATGACTTTGCCATGCTTAACGATAGACAACATCACATCGCGAGCAATTTCAGAGGGGATAGCGAAGCCAATTCCTTGAGAGCCTCCTGACTTTGAAAATATTGCTGTATTTATACCAATCAAGTCACCAAAGGCATTAATCAGCGCACCACCTGAGTTACCTGGGTTAATAGCCGCATCAGTTTGAATAAAGTCTTCATACGTACTGAGGCGTAGTTTGTTTCTACCTGTAGCACTGATAATACCCATAGTGACGGTTTGTCCCACCCCAAATGGATTACCGATAGCTAGAACGACATCACCAATATCCGAATTTCTGGAGCGGGCTAGGGTGATAGCAGGTAAGTTCTTCATATCAATTTTTAATACAGCCAGATCTGTGTCTGGGTCGGTGCCTATCACTCGAGCACGGGTGTCTCTACCATCTTGTAAAGCGACAATAATTTCATCAGCACCTTGAATAACATGATTATTGGTAACCACATAGCCTTCTGGACTCATAATAACGCCGGAGCCTAAACTTGACTGCATCCGCTGATGGTTGGGCATTTGGTCATAACCAAAAAAGTCCCGAAAGAATGGATCATCAAAAATAGGGTGGCGATGTTCACGGATAATTTTAGTGGTATAGATATTGACTACTGCAGGCGCCGCTTTTTTTACTGCAAGATTATAAGACACTGGACCTGAGAGTGTTGAAGCCCTATCTGTTTTATGATTAGTCGAAGGTGCACGAGAGTTGTCACCAGTATAACTGGCTGGTGTGACTCCATCGCTATAATCAACTTGAGTCAAATGGGGAGTAGGTGTAGAAGATTTTCTGGTTAACTCAGGAAACTGCTGGAGAATTACCAATGCCAGCAGCACTCCAGATATAGTAGGCCAGGTAAGAAACTTGGTAAGTTTTTTCATGCATAACCCTATTTATGGATACACTTTATGCAGAACTAAGTAGTGTTGTCCTCAAGTTGTCTCGACTAAATGCCTTGCTATTATACGGGCTATTATCCTAGTGTGTCATCTCACATGTAATTTTGTTTGGAGGTAACTTTTATCCAATGGCTATATCTCGCCAATCATTGCTCGATTTTTTAGGTCAGACTTTAGAGTCCCAGTTGTTCAAAGACTACTGCCCAAATGGTCTTCAAGTAGAAGGAAAAGATCAAATTAAAACGATTGTTACAGGTGTAACAGCATCGTTAGCACTTATAAAAGCTGCTATAGAGAGGAATGCTGATGCCATAATTGTGCATCATGGCTATTTCTGGAAAGGGGAAGCGCCTGTTGTAACAGGGATGAAGAAGCGCAGGCTTGAGCTACTCCTTAAGCATGAAATTAACCTGTTAGCTTATCACTTACCATTAGATGCTCACTCAGAGTTGGGAAATAATGCTCAACTTGCAAAACTGCTCAATATTAAGCCTGAATCAGGTCTGGAGCAGGATAATCCAAGAAGCATCGGTTTGGTGGGGTGTTTAGCTGAGCCTCTGTCACTTGGTGAGTTGGGTGAGCAAATTCAGTTAACCCTTCGGCGTGAACCGCTGTTGATATCTGGAGGCGATCACTCAATACGGCGAATCGCTTGGTGTACGGGTGCTGCACAGGGCTTTATCGATCAAGCAATTGCCCATGGTGTTGATGCTTATTTAACGGGAGAGATATCAGAGCCTACTGTTCACACTGCCCGAGAGATGGGAGTTCATTTTATCGCGGCTGGGCATCATGCGACTGAGCGCTATGGGGTCAAAGCGCTGGGGGAGCATATTCAAGAGCAGTTTGGTATTAAGCATCACTTTATTGATATAGATAATCCTGTTTAATACAGCTCCTGTAGTAATGGACTAGGAGCCTGTCCGAGAATTGAGAACCTACTACGGAAAAGCTGATTTTGGCCCGATTTCTCCATAATTCTTGTTAAATATGCTCAATATTCGCCTCAAATTATGAAAAAATCTGACTCCAAACAGCTTCTCCTCGCTACGACTTCTATTCTCGGACAAGCTCCTAGCGCAGCTAGATATATCTATATTATTTATTTGTATAAATAACGCACTTCTTATAATTACTTTTAATTTGTTATATTAGTCTGCAGAGAAGAGTACCTGCAAAACGGGTGCTTTACTCCACCAATCATCAAACTCCATAAGATAAGTTTTGTGGGTACCCAATGGCGGCAAAAAAGCAGACTCATTTAAGCCAGCTCGAGGCTGAGAGTATTCATATTATAAGAGAAGTGGCGGCTGAGTTTGATAACCCAGTAATGCTTTACTCTATTGGCAAGGATTCAGCGGTTATGTTGCACCTGGCGATGAAAGCATTCTATCCAGGTAAGTTGCCATTTCCTTTATTACACGTAGATACCACCTGGAAGTTTAAAGAAATGATCCAGTTTCGGGATCAACGGGTGAAGGAACTGGGGTTGGAGCTACTTGTTCATACTAACCATGAAGGTATTGCACAAAATATCAATCCGTTTGTACATGGCAGCGCCAAACATACTGATATTATGAAAACCCAAGCGCTAAAGCAAGCACTTGATAAGTATGGCTTTGATGCAGCTTTTGGTGGTGCTCGCCGTGATGAAGAAAAGTCTCGAGCTAAAGAGCGAGTTTACTCTTTCCGTGATCAGAACCACCGTTGGGACCCTAAAAATCAGCGCCCGGAACTATGGAGTATTTATAACGGGAAAATCAATAAAGGCGAAAGTATCAGAGTTTTCCCTCTATCCAATTGGACTGAGCTAGATATTTGGCAATATATCCATTTAGAAAAAATTCCTATTGTTCCCCTATACTTTGCCAAGCCAAGACCTGTGGTTAATCGTGATGGCGTTGATATTATGGTTGATGATGACCGAATGCCACTGGCTGAGGGTGAAAAACCTGAGATGAAGAATGTCAGGTTTCGTACGTTAGGCTGTTACCCTTTAACTGGTGCAGTTGAGTCAACAGCAACCACTTTGCCAGATATTATTCAGGAAATGCTGCTAACAAAAAGTTCTGAAAGGCAAGGTCGGGTTATCGATCATGATAGTGCTGGCTCAATGGAAAAGAAAAAGCAGGAAGGCTATTTCTAAGCCACTGTTTGTACGAATCGACTCAGGAACCTGCTATGTCACACCAATCTGATTTAATTGCATCTGATATTCATGCTTATTTGGCTGAGCATGAAGGAAAAAATTTATTGCGTTTTTTAACTTGTGGAAATGTGGATGATGGTAAAAGCACGCTGATAGGCCGCTTACTGCATGACTCCAAAATGATTTATGAAGACCAGTTGGCTGCAGTGCAAGCAGATAGCAGCAAAATAGGGACAACCGGAGAAAAGCTTGATTTAGCATTATTGGTAGATGGTTTACAGGCTGAGCGTGAACAGGGAATTACTATCGATGTGGCTTTTCGGTATTTTTCGACTGCAAAGCGGAAATTTATTATTGCTGATACACCAGGCCATGAACAATATACCCGAAATATGGCAACTGGTGCTTCGACCTGTGATTTAGCGATAATTTTGGTTGATGCTCGATATGGTGTACAAACTCAAACCCGTCGACATAGTTATATTGCTGCATTATTGGGAATTAAGCATTTAATTGTAGCAATTAATAAAATGGATTTAATTGCTTATTCTGAAGAAAAGTTTAATGAGATAAAAAAAGTTTACTTGGATTTCGCAGAACAAATTAATATCAGTGATATCCGTTTTGTACCCATTTCTGCACTAGACGGTGATAATGTAGTAGAGCCCAGCGTTAATATGCCTTGGTATCAAGGTGAAACGCTAATGTATATTTTAGAAAATGTTACTGTCGATAAAGATAAAAACTTCAATGATTTTCGTTTCCCTGTGCAATATGTTAATCGGCCTAACCTGAACTTTAGAGGCTTCAGTGGCACTGTTTCTTCGGGGGTAATCAAATCAGGAGATGAAGTAGCTGTGTTGCCTTCAGGAAAGCTGAGCAAGGTCAAGAGTATAGTAAGCTATGATGGCGAGCAGGAAGAAGCAAGTGCCGGAGAAGCGATAACGTTGACATTAGCAGACGAAATTGATGTGAGCCGGGGAGATATGTTGGTTAGAGCAGGAGATCAGCCTTTAGTTGGTCGTCAGTTTAGTGCTCATGTTGTCTGGATGTCAGAAGCACCATTAACGGAAGAAAAGCAGTATGATATTAAGCTGTCTTGTAACTCTACGGTGGGTCGTGTTGAATCAATCCAATATAAAATTGATATTAATACGTTGGAACAATGCACTACAAATCAGTTGCAGTTAAATGAGATTGCGGTTTGTAGACTATCTGTTAATAAACCAATTGTCTTCGACCCTTATGATCACAACCGCCTGACGGGCTCATTTATTTTAATTGATCGGTTAACTAATGTTACCGTTGGCGCAGGGATGATAATTAATAGTGAGGCTAGCCAAGTAAAAGACCAGCCTGTTACTCCATTTCAGCGTCAACAGAGGCTTCATCAGCAACCACTAGTCGTTATGATTAGTGAAAACCAGTCTTTTAAAGATATCTCTCAACGTATAGAGAGACTGCTGTTTGACGCAGGAAAAACAGTGGTTATCTTGCCTGAGAGTTGGGATCAAACTATTTATCAACAAGTAATTCCAGCACTGCTTTCAGCAGGATTGATTGTGATAACCAAAGCAATAGATAATTTCGAAAGTGAAGCTGTGGTTAATGTTGATGAAAAAAATAAATCAACAGAAGAGCTAGTTTCACTATTTGCCCCCTACCTCTAAATAGTCTTCTTTAAGTATAAAAGCCCCTAAAACTGACCCTCTAGTCAATTTTAGAGGCTTTTATACGTTATTCCTTATTTAAAACTAAAACTATTATTAAATAATTACTAAGAATATCTGGTGGGTCTAATATGGTGCAGCTATGCCTCAAAAAAGCTCAAAAACCTAATATAAGCAATTGCTAAGATAAATTAAGCGCAATCTGTAAACGTGCATTATAAAAAAATTTGACTCAGGCCCTTTCTTTTGCTCTAAATTAGAACTCGTACCTCAGAGTTACAATAGGACACAAACCAGCGTTAATTTAACATTGCATTATTAAGTAAAAATTGTTTAATTAGACTGACTCTTTTGGGGCATTCCTGGTAAATGCACCAAAATGATGAATATAAAATAGTTATAATAAGCCATTTTTATAGAATGGCATAAGTCGGAGTCGGGGAAGAAACTGAAAGTACTGGTAAAAGTACCGTTATAGGAGTCTGGCAAGTATGCCCAGGGGTAAGACCCCACACCATGGAAGGGCTTTCCCATAAATAGATAATACCAAGGATACAAAACAATTATGAAGAAGATAGGTCTAGTAGCGGCCGCGACCGCAATCAGTGTATCTTTTGCCTCAGCTTCTATTTCTGCTGATACATTATCAACAGTCAAAAAGAAAGGTTATCTCAATTGTGGTGTTAGTACAGGGCTACCTGGCTTTTCTAACCCTGATGATAAAGGCAAATGGCAAGGCCTAGATGTGGATGTTTGCCGTGCAGTCGCTGCAGCAACCCTAGGTAGTGAGAAAAAAGTCAAATATATCCCCCTTACAGCTAAAGAACGCTTTACTGCTCTACAATCAGGCGAAATTGATATCCTTTCACGTAATACCACTTGGACGCTTACCCGAGATGTTTCTCTTGGCTTAAACTTTGCCGGAGTGAACTACTATGATGGCCAAGGCTTTATGGTGAGTAAAAGCCTTGGAGTCAAGAGTGCAAAAGAGTTAGATGGTGCTGCAGTTTGTATTCAGTCTGGTACTACTACAGAATTAAACTTGGCTGACTATTTCCGTCAGCATGGTATGAAGTATACGCCAGTTGTATTTGATACCTCAGACCAGACAGTTAAAGGTTTTGAAGCAGGTCGATGTGATGTATTAACCAGTGACCAATCACAACTGTATGCGTTAAAAATAAAACTGTCTAAACCAAATAATGCCATGGTATTACCCGAAATTATTTCTAAAGAGCCATTAGGTCCGGTGGTTAAACAAGGTGATGATAAGTGGTTTAACATTGTTAAATGGTCTTTATTTGCAATGGTTAATGCTGAAGAACTTAGTTTAACTTCTGATAACATTGATGCTAAGAAAAAGGCTAAAAACCCAGAAGTTAAGCGTTTTGTTCAAAGTGATGGTCCTATTGCCAAGCAGCTAGGCTTGAGTCAGGACTGGGCTTACCAAGTAGTTAAGCAAGTAGGTAACTACGGAGAATCCTTCGACCGGAACGTCGGTAAAAACTCGCCTTTAAACATCGATCGTGGTGTTAATGCTTTATGGAGCAAGGGTGGTTTCATGTATGCCCCTCCAATGCGCTAAGCATTTCTCAAAAAACGGCTACAATCATTTGATGTAGCCGTTTTGTCTAATTAGCCTTGCAGTAACTTGGAGAATTATAAAAATGCCGGAAAATAAGCATAATCTGGCAGCTGGAAACGTGAGTTTCTGGAATGACCCTGCTAAACGGTCATTAGTATTTCAAGCCATTTTATTTCTAGCAGTTTTTGCTGTTGGATACATTATTTACCAAAATACTCAGCATAATCTTGAAAGCCGGGGAATTACCACAGGCTTTGAGTTTTTAGATGCTGAAGCAGGTTTTGGTATTATTCAAAGCCTTATTCCTTATGATGAAACTCATAGTTATGGTACAACCTTTATTGTAGGTCTTCTTAATACCATTTTAGTGTCTGCACTTGGGGTCTTCTTTGCAACAATATTGGGCTTTTTAATTGGTGTTGCCAGGTTATCTCATAACTGGTTAATTGCTCGTGTAGCTGCAGTTTACATCGAAATTTTTCGAAATATCCCACTCTTATTGCAGATATTTTTCTGGTATTTTGCTGTTTTAAGGTTGTTGCCTGGACCAAGACAAAGCCTTGAATTTGCTGATATTGCCTTTCTCAATGTGCGTGGTGTTTATCTTCCTTCACCTGTTTTGGGGGAGGGGTTTGGCTGGGTCCTTGCTGCTTTGGTACTTGCACTGATAGCGATATTTTTTATAAAACGATGGGCTAAACGAAGACAAAATGAGACAGGTGATCAGTTTCCTGTTTTTTGGGCCTCTCTTGGTGTGCTCATTGGTTTGCCTTTTATCGTATTTCTTTTAAGTGGTGCATCTTTACAGTGGGAAATACCTGAGCTTAAAGGGTTTAACTTTAGGGGTGGTTTAACGATTATCCCTGAATTAAGTGCGTTGTTAATTGCGCTAACTATATACACCGCAGCGTTTATTGCAGAGATTGTTCGTTCTGGGATTGAGTCAATTAGTAAAGGACAAACCGAAGCCGCTCGTGCACTTGGTGTCAGTCCTGGCAAAACCCTGCAACTGGTTATTATTCCTCAAGCAATGCGCGTTATCATTCCCCCATTAACAAGTCAGTACTTGAACCTTATCAAGAACTCGTCACTAGCAACAGCAATAGGCTACCCCGATTTAGTTTCGGTGTTTGCTGGTACAACGTTAAACCAGACTGGTCAGGCTATCGAAGTTATATCAATGACAATGGCAGTATATTTGACATTGAGCTTGCTCGTGTCGCTGTTTATGAACTGGTATAACAAGCGCATGGCGTTGGTGGAGAGATAAGATGATTCATAATGATAATAAGTTGCCAGATTTGCCTCCACCTAAAAATACAACAGGTATAGTTGGGTGGGCTAAGGAAAATCTATTTTCATCGCCTTTGAATTCTATTTTAACAATAATTGCTTGCTATTTGCTGTATATAAGTCTTGTACCAGCAGTAGAGTGGGCTTTTGTTAAAGCTGACTGGCTGGGTGATTCCAGAGAGGCTTGTACCAGTGGTGGAGCGTGTTGGGTATTTATTACAGCCAGGTTAAATCAATTTATTTATGGTTTTTATCCAGAAGAGTTGTATTGGCGAGTCAATATAGTGTTTGCAATATTTTCAGTATTAGTTGCTGCACTAGTTATTGAGAGAACTCCTTACAAAGGCTGGATTGCTAGCTTTGCTTTAATAGTGTTCCCAGTTATCGCTTTTTTCCTGCTTTATGGTGGTGGATTTGATTTAAAAATCGTTGAAACCCATAAGTGGGGTGGCTTGATGCTAACGCTTGTGCTGGCTGTCGTGGGTATTGTAGCAGCATTACCCTTCGGTGTTTTGTTGGCGCTAGGGCGTCGCTCTGATATGCCGGTGGTTAAATCATTTTGCGTCATTTTTATTGAAATCTGGCGAGGTGTGCCACTAATAACTGTGTTATTCATGGCATCAGTGATGTTGCCGCTGTTTATACCTGAGGAAGTGTCCTTTGATAAACTGTTACGTGCTTTAGTGGGGATTGTTATGTTCCAGTCTGCCTATATGGCAGAAGTAGTGCGGGGCGGTTTACAGGCTATACCCAAAGGACAATATGAAGCAGCTAAAGCGCTTGGCCTTAGTTACTGGAAATCAATGGGGTTAATTATTCTGCCTCAGGCACTGAAAATGATGATACCTGGGATCGTTAATACCTTCATTGCATTATTTAAAGATACCAGTTTGGTATTGATTATTGGCCTTTTCGATCTACTTGCAATTGTTCAGGCAGGTTTGTCAGATCCAAAATGGTTAGGCTACTCAGTAGAAGGGTATGTGTTTGTAGCGTTTGTATTTTGGGTCTTCTGTTTTGGTATGTCCCAATACAGTCAGGCTTTAGAAAGAAAACTAGATACAGGACATAAGAGCTAACCAATTGGGTTTTAGGATTTAGAGGTATTTATATGTTAGAAAAAACAGATAAGCCTGGGATGCAAATTAGCGACGAAGTAATGGTAGAAATGCGCAATGTCAATAAATGGTATGGCGAATTTCATGTCTTAAAAGATATCAATATGAAAGTGAACAAAGGGGAGCGAATAGTAATTTGCGGCCCTTCTGGTTCAGGAAAGTCAACTACGATACGTTGTATTAATCGGTTGGAGGAACATCAGCAGGGTGACATTATTGTTGCAGGGACCCCTCTGACGAATGATGTTAAAAACATTGAAAGTATTCGTCGTGAAGTAGGCATGGTGTTTCAGCACTTTAATTTATTTCCTCACTTAACAGTGCTAGAAAATTGTTGCTTAGCGCCGGTTTGGGTGCGTAAAAAACCTCGTAAAGAAGCAATGGAAGTTGCCATGCATTACCTGGAACGGGTAAAAATTCCAGATCAAGCGAAAAAATATCCGGGCCAGCTATCTGGTGGCCAACAACAACGGGTAGCAATTGCTCGTAGTTTGTGTATGAACCCTGAGGTGATGTTATTTGATGAGCCAACTTCAGCACTTGACCCAGAAATGATTAAAGAAGTGCTGGATACTATGATTGAGCTAGCAGAAGATGGCATGACAATGTTATGTGTAACCCACGAGATGGGCTTTGCCAAAACCGTCGCTAATCGGGTTATCTTTATGGATGGTGGCCAAGTAGTTGAGGAAAACGAGCCTAATGAGTTCTTTAATAACCCGCAATCTGAAAGGACTCAGCTCTTCTTAAGCCAAATCTTACAGCACTAATTTAAAAATCCTTCCTACAGTTGCAAATCGGACCTTAGTCTGATTTGCAACTTCTTTTACTTCATCAGCTTTTATTGATTTTGATTAAACATTCTCTCCAACATATCATTTGATACTATACCTTTTGCATTTAGTATAAAGTGATTAAGCATGTTGGGTTTGCGCTGTTTTTGTTGCCTTGTTGATAGTGATTCCACTAGCCACAATAAACAGAGAGCCAAGAATAATAAAAATATCAGGTTTTGTTTGCCAAACCAGATAGCCGATGATCATCCCCCAAACGATACATGAGTATTGAAATGCCCCGACGGTCGAAGCGGGAACCGTTTTTAACGCATTAAAAATAAAAATTTGGGCAAAACCAGCTGCCAACCCACAAGCAGCAAATAAACCTAAATCTACTAATCCAGGCATGGAAAAAGAAGGAATCATCATTAAACCGGAAATGAGAATGGTAAAACTCATCCCATAAAAAAGCATTGCCCCTTTATTTTCTGTTACACTCATTTTCTTCATTAATACAGTATTTAGTGCAAAGCAGGTAGCTGCTCCTAAAGCGCCTAAAATACCCATATTAAAAGTTGTAAACCCTGGTCTTAGTACAATTAAAACACCGATAAAGCCAATTCCTATGGCCAGATATTGTGCGATAGTATTTTTCTCACCCAGCAGAAAAGGAGAGATAATACAAAGTATAATTGGCCCAGTAAGAATTAGGGCAAAACCATCTGCTAATGGCATTAGGCTAAAAGCAAATAGTGCTGTTAAGCGGAGTCCTAGAATAATGACGCCCCTCAATAGATGAAGGCTTGGACGTTTAGTGGCTAGTAATTCTTTGATAGGTACTTTTGTTAGCATAAAACTGACGGGTAGCAGGCTGAATAAAGAGCTAAAAAAAGTAATTTCAGCAATGCTATAGCTTTGGGTTAGCCATTTGCCTATAGCATCCATCAGGCTAAACAAAAAGTAACCAAAAATAGTGTAGAAAACACCAGAGTGTACAAATTGCAAAATATAATCCTTCACTACATAGGGGCGGAAATGCACCTGAAAAGAATTTTAAATATGAATGCTAGGTTAGTTGATAAAATACTAATTGTTGAAAATATAGAATAAGAACAATGGGCCAGGCATTGCCTGGCTGATTTTAGCTTTAAGCTGATTTGTCGATTAAATCTGAAGTAGAGGCAACAGCATAAGTACAGACTAAGTCCCCAGTTACATTATTGGCTGTTTCAAACATGTCTAAAATTGGGTTAATACCTAATGCTAGAGCAACAATAATGGAAATTTGAGTAGGATCTAAGCCCATTGCTTGCAAAATAATAAATAGCAACATTAGGCTGCCACCAGGTACACCACCAGCACCTATTGAAGCTAGTACAGTGGTTATTACTAATACCACCAAGGCACTAAAGCCTAAGTCCAGGCTAAACATATTCGCGGCCAAGATGGCAAACATAGGTAGGTGGACGCATACTCCATCCATGTTAATGGTTGCACCCAATGGTAATGAGAAACTGGCTAACTCATTTTTTACCTTTAGGTCATCTTCTGCTACTCGAATTGATACTGGTAAGGTAGCAGCACTACTACGAGTAATGAAAGCTGTGATAATTGCTTCTTGCATAATTTTCATCACAGGGATGGGGTTACGCTTTGTAACTACAGCGAGTAGAAGAGGGTAGGCAATGAATACCATGACCAGTACCCCAGCAATGACACCAAGGGTTACTTCTACATAGGGTCCGGCAATTTTGGGGCCGTAGGCGCTAAAGTTAGCAATAGACAGGGCAAACACACCAATTGGAGTATACTCTAAAATCCAGTCAACTAGCTTAAAAATAATATCCCGGCCAGCTGAAATAATATCCATGAGCTTGTTCAGAGCACTCTTTTGCTGTTTGTCATTACTATTTTCAAGTAAAACTCTAAGTGCCAGGCCAAATAAAATAGAAAAGGTGATAATAGCTAAAAAATTACCATTGGAGAGTGCACTGAACGGATTTTCAAACATGCCCAATAAAATGCTAAGGATTCCACCTTGCTTCGTCTCAGCTTGAGCCGCTTTTAATTGAGCCGCCTCTTGAACTTGACTAGATGATGCAATGCTTTCCCACGCTTGTAGAGCCGCTTCACTGCCTGGATTAAAAGCTGTAGCCATTAAAGCACCTACAGCAGCGGCTAGAAATGAGCACAATAAATACCAGCTGATGACTTTTAAACCAACTTTACCAAACCGTTGGATAGGTAAACTTGCAGCACCAACGATTAACGACAAGCAAATAACAGGCACAACAATCATCTTAAGCAAACTGACCAATAAATCACCAAAAGGCTTGATATATTGCAGTGCATTTGTCGTTTGCTCTGGGGTGCCTAATAACCACATAGCACAGCCTATGGCTGAACCAGCTAAAAAGCCAATAAAAATACGCATTAGCAGCGATGACGAAAAATAAAGCTTAGCAAGTTGTTTCACATTACATCCTATTACTAACTATTGCTGACTCGCTGATTCATCAATGGCTGCTTACAATAAGAAACCAAAGGAATCACAGGCCAGCCCGAATTTCACCAGGCCATAGAAATGCTTACCAGACCATGGCAGTACTTGGGCTAGCTAAACTTAAAGCGGGCATATTTTATACGTAGTAGTACTAAGAAGCGAGTATACGAAAGCATGAGCTGAGTTAGATAAGGCTTCCGCTTGCTTTGCTCAATCAGCAAGCGGAGATAAAAAGAGGACTAGCTTTTTCCTTTAAACATTTTAAGTAACTCATTCATCGCTGTTGTTGTACCAGCAAGGGACCAACCGCCATCAACAGGAATGACAGTGCCACTGACATAACTGCCATAATCAGAAGCAAGGAACATAGCCAGATGGCCAACATCATCTGTCGTTCCAAGTCGATTCAGAGGAACAGACTCTTGAACCATTTCCTGGATTGCTGGAGTTGGTGCCAGTCGCTTCATCCCTTCAGTATTTTCAATAGGGCCGGGTACAATAGAGTTGATTCTAATCCCATCACCTCCCCACTCGAGTGCTAAGACTCGAGTGAGCATATCAACGCCTGCTTTGGCTGCACATACATGGCTTTGCATGGGGGATGCAACAAAGGCTTGTGGAGCAGAAATATTAATAATTGATGCACCAGGTTTAGAGAGGTAAGGGTGAGCTGCTTGCAATACGTTAAAACTTCCCAGTAAATCTATATCCACTACTGATTTAAAGCCGTTGGCAGACATGCCTAAGGCAGGTGAAGGGAAGTTGCCTGCTGCGCCAGACACTAATACATCAAAGTTGCCCCATTCACTATGGGCTTGTTTGAAAGTCTCTTTGACTTTCTCAGCATCACGAACATCAACGCTAAAGCCGATGGCTGTTGCCCCCAGTGCTTGCAACTCACTGACGGCTTTCTCTACTTTATCTTGAGAGCGACTGGCAACTGCAACTTGTGCACCATGGCTGGCAAAGCATTTTGCAATGCCAAGGTTTATGCCGCTAGTGCCGCCCATTACAAATACTCGCTTGTTATTAAAGTTAAAAGCTTGGCTCATACTTTCTCCTAAATTTTACTGACCTTGCAGTTTAGTCATTAAGCAACACATGCCGATGGGTTACTCTTACTTCAACAACTTACCTGGTAAATAAGTTAAAGATGTCTTTCTACTTCTGCATATCTTCATAAGTTTGATGAGCAGCCCCAATGGCGAGCCCTGTGATATACTAACACAGTTAAAACGTTTGTTTGAATTAGTGTGGTGCTATTCATCAGCTGAGTTGTAGTCAAGACTATACAGTTGATGAAACTACTGATAGCACTGGCTAGTCCATATGAACTTGGCTAACCTGATGTCAGGTAAGGCCAATAATTGTACGCTGTTAGTCTTATGTTGCGAGAGTGATTGCAAGTAAATACCAAAACGGGCGTATAATAAATTAAACTGCCCAAATATGGGCTAGGTGGCTGGTTAGTGCTGCAGTCTGTATGTATGACAATGTGCAGCAACTGGAGATAGGAGGCTCAAATTTAAGTGACAGAGTGATCACCAGCTAGAAAGATAAAAACTGAGTAGTTCGAGAGGAATTAATGTACACCAGAATATTCACTCTTATCTGTTGTAGCTTGGTTACTACAATAGCAATGGGGGCCAGCTATAAATTAAACCTGCTCACAGAAAATAACCCCCCATTTAATATGAGTACTAATGGGAAAAAGTTCGCACGAGAGGAGCAGGTGGATGGGTTAGCGACAGTTATTCTGCGCGAAATGTGTAAGCGAGCCCAAATAACCTGTACTTTTACACTACGCTTTCCTTGGAGTAAGGTTCTTGAGCAGGCGCAAACGAAGCCTGGCTATGCCGTTTATACTACAGTTCGTACCCCAGAGCGTGAGCCTAACTTTAAGTGGGTAGGGCCAATTACACGAAATGATTGGATATTTGTTGCAAAAGCAGATAGTACCATTCAGTTGAAGACACTAGATGACGCTAAGCAGCTCCGAGTAGGGGGCTATAAAGGTGATGCTAAGGCTAAGTTTTTAGAAGGCAAAGGGTTTAGCTTGGTTACATCACTGCAAGATATACGTCTTTTAAATAAACTGGATCAAGGGAAAATTGACTTGTGGGTTACCAGTGATCCGGCGGGACCACAACTGGCGCAAAAAAATAATATTGCAGTTAAAAAGGTCTTTGTGATTCAACGAAAAGATCTCTTTCTTGCTGTCAATAAACAAGTGCCTGATGAAATTATAGACAAATTACAAAAAGCTTATAAACAGTTGGAACAAGAGGGAGTAGTCAAGCAAATTGAAGATCGTTTCTTACAGTAAGCGCATTTTCTCCTTCTCTCTGGTGATATTGTAAAAACTGAACTAGTTAGTGGTGGGCAAACCTGCTCACCCAAGTATTTATTGAATTGAGGCCCTTACTAAACTCTTATCCCTCCTTGTATTTTCCTTTAGGTGCAGTGCAAGCTTACCTTCATAAGCTAGAGAAGTTATGAAGTGTTTCCTTTTCTACGCTATTAAGTATTTATTTAAATTTTATTGCAATAAATAAAAATAACAGAATCATTTATATTAGCAACTCAAGTTTTTGTCTACTTTTGTCGTAGTGCTTAACCCTTTGCAAGCCTACAATACTTGAGGTACTTTAAGTACTATTATGGAATAGAACTAAAATCAGTTTGATATAATAAATAATTATTTAGGCGTCATATTGTTGTCTAAAATTATATAAGAACAGGTTGCTAGAACACATTTTTTAAGTCAAAAATTGCATAGACTATAAATAGAGCATAAGTTTTTATAAGTAGAATCTAAAAAAAGAATACCTATATACTGATAAACATAACAAAGAATAAACGTAAAATAATTAAAGTTAAATGGGGGAAGATATGGTATGGACAAATAACTACCGACAAAACAAATAGTAGCAACTGTAGTAAACGACTAGCTCTAAAAGCGGAAGGGCTATATCGACTATATGGAGGTTACTACCTGTAGCATATAACTAATAATGCTTACAAATAGTTTATTTTATAAGGCCCTGTATCAATATTAAGAAAGCTTGTACATGGACAAGCATGAGGCAAGGTAATGAAAAAAATAATGACTACTAGTCAGACAACACTAAAAAAACAGACAATGATAAAAAGAATAACCAAAATAGTGGCTACTACTTTGGTAGCGACGGTGCCATTATTGTCGTCTACAACGGCCTTTGCTGAAAAAATAAAAATAGCACTAGCTGGTCCTGTCACTGGTCCTGTTGCTCAGTATGGTGACATGCAGTTCATTGGGGCCAAAATGGCAATTGAACAAGTCAATAAAACGGGAGGAGTAAATGGCCATACACTTGAAGGTGTAGTATATGACGATGCTTGTGACCCAAAACAAGCGGTTGCCGTTGCAAATAAAATTGTAAACGATGGAATTCGTTATGTGATAGGACACTTATGTTCGAATTCAACACAACCTGCTTCCGATATTTATGAAGATGAGGGAGTATTAATGGTTACTGCAGCATCAACTAACCCTGAAATTACCACTCGTGGTTATCAACTGGTGTTTAGGACTATTGGGTTGGACAGTTTGCAAGGGCCGACTGCTGGAAAATTTATTGCTGAAAAAATTAAGCCCAAGCGAGTGGCTATCATTCATGATAAACAGCAATATGGTGAAGGAATAGCAACTGCAGTTAAAGATGTTTTAGAAAAACATAAGATTACTGTTGCATTATTTGAAGGGGTTACATCAGGGGATAAAGATTTCTCTGCACTGATAGCGAAGCTGAAAAAAGAAAATGTCGACTTTATCTACTATGGTGGTTATCATCCAGAGTTGGGGCTGATTTTACGACAGTCTGCAGAAAAAGGTCTTAAGGTACAATTTATGGGACCAGAAGGCGTTGGCAATAAAGATATTAGCGCTATTGCAGGAAAAGCATCAGAAGGACTACTGGTTACTTTACCAAAAAGCTTTGATGAGGCCCCAGAAAATGCCAAGCTTGTAAAGGCTTTTAAGGATAAAGGTGAAGATCCTTCAGGACCTTTTGTATTTACCGCTTACTCTGCTGTACAAGTCATTGCAGACTCCATAAAAATTGCTAAATCAACTGATCCTGAAGCTGTGGCAAAAACACTACGTGGCAATCAGTTTAAAACGCCTACTGGTAATTTGGCTTTTGATAAAAATGGAGATTTAAAGAATTTTAGTTTTGTAGTTTATAAATGGCATGCTGATGGAAGCAAGTCAGTTATCAAATAATAAAAAGATTTGAATGCTAATAAAGGGGCAGGCCCCCTTTATTATAACCTTATTTAAGGCAGAATAATTTGCTAAATAATAAAAGACTGGATCTGTGCTCATAGCGAGAATTATATTTTGCTTAAGTCGCTTGGGTTGTTTTTCGTCAACTCTTACCTATAGAAGAGAGTAATACCTTATAGCTGGTACTTTTCTAGCTACTTAAAGGCTAAATAATGTCTGAAAGCGTTTACTATTTTATTCAGCAGTTATTGAATGGTCTAACTATTGGTAGTACTTATGCGCTTATCGCAATAGGCTACACAATGGTTTACGGAATCATAGGCATGATTAACTTTGCCCATGGCGAAGTATATATGATAGGTAGTTATATAACATTTATTGTGTTAGCTGGGCTGATGATGTTGGGTTTGGATAGCCTTGTTGTACTACTAGTAGCTGCCTTTATTATTAGTATGATCATTACCAGTACCTATGGCTGGAGTATAGAGCGAATAGCTTATCGGCCATTAAGAGGTGGGAACCGGCTGATCCCATTAATTTCTGCAATCGGCATGTCAATATTTTTACAGAATTATGTGCGTTTAGGTCAAGGTTCAAGAGATATTGCCATGCCTTCTTTAGTTGAAGGTGGCTGGAGTTTTGGTCCAGAAACAGGGTTTCATGTCACATTATCCTACATGCAATTAGTTATTTTTGTCGTGACTGTTGTTGCTATGTCAGTCCTTTCTCTGTTTATAAGTCGATCTAGGATGGGAAGGGCCTGTCGAGCATGTGCAGAAGACTTAACAATGACAAGTCTGCTAGGTATTGATACAAATAAAATCATTTCACTTACTTTTGTAATTGGAGCTGCTTTGGCGTCAATTGCAGGTGTATTACTAGGTTTGTATTATGGTGTGATTAATCCTTACCTAGGCTTTATGGCTGGTTTAAAAGCATTTACTGCCGCAGTTTTAGGCGGTATTGGTAGTATTCCTGGTGCTATGTTAGGAGGCATTTTATTAGGTGTTTCAGAGGCATTTACAGCTGGTTATTTAAGTACTGAATATAAAGATGTTGTAGCCTTTTTATTTTTGGTTTCAGTTTTGTTGTTTATGCCGACAGGTATATTAGGTAAACCAGAGGTTGAAAAAGTATGAACATAAATTTACTTAATGCCCTGGTTGCGTCAATTGCAACGCTTATTTTAACAGTATTATTATTGGGTGTGGATTTGTCTCCGCAAGGAACAGAGCTGATAGTAGTAAGCGCTAGTCAAACTGAGTGGTTGTTGATCTTATCTGCAATAGTCATTGTATTTTGTTTTCAGCTATTTAAAAAGCAGCTGCCAGTAGCTGCTTTGGCAAATCTAGGTACTAAGCTGCCTGTATTACCAAGTAAGGTACCTGCAATTATCGGGTCAAGTGATACAACTAAAAAACTATTAGTTATGTTTGGTTTAAGCCTGATTTTACTTTGGCCTTTTATTGCAACTCGCAGTGCAATTGACTTAGCAACACTTACCTTAATTTATGTCATGTTAGGCTTAGGTTTAAACATTGTCGTGGGCCTAGCGGGGCTGCTGGATTTGGGGTACGTTGGTTTTTATGCTGTTGGTGCTTATAGTTATGCATTGCTGGCTGATTATTATCAATTTTCGTTTTGGATGAGTTTGCCTATTGCAGGTTTATTCGCTGCACTTTTTGGCTTTATTTTAGGATTTCCTGTGTTACGGCTAAGAGGTGATTATTTAGCAATAGTGACCTTAGGGTTTGGCGAAATTATTCGAATCCTACTAAATAACTGGACTGCACTTACAGGGGGGCCAAATGGCATTGGCCAAATTCCAAAGCCTACGTTATTTGGGCTTGAGTTTGGCCGACGAGCTAAAGAGGAAGGAAATGTTCCTTTTCATGAATTCTTTGGAATTCCTTATGATAGTAATTATAA